>JBKPIZ010000310.1:0-6143 GCA_046730495.1 Pseudomonadota bacterium | reverse complement strand
CATCACCTGGCAGCCCTTGTCCCAGGCGATCTTGGTCAATTCGCCGAGCGTCTCCAGCTCGGCAAATTGCGCGCGATCGTTGGCGTCGCGAATCGAGCCGGGCCGCAAGCCGTCGCCGAGCGAGAACGACACGTCGTATTTGCGCATGATGTCGCAAATCTCGTCGAACCGCTCGTAGAGGAAGCTTTCCTTGTGATGCGCCAGGCACCACTTGGCCATGATCGAGCCGCCGCGCGAGACGATGCCGGTGACGCGGTTGGCGGTGAGATGGATGTAGCCGAGCCGCACCCCGGCATGGATGGTGAAGTAGTCGACGCCCTGCTCGCACTGCTCCATCAGCGTGTCCTTGTAGCATTCCCAATCGAGTTTCACCGGATCGCCGTTGACCTTCTCCAGCGCCTGATAAATCGGCACTGTTCCAATTGGCACCGGCGCATTGCGGATGATCCATTCGCGGGTGTTGTGGATGTTGCGCCCGGTGGAGAGGTCCATCACCGTGTCAGCGCCCCAGCGGATCGCCCACACCATCTTCTCCACTTCCTCTTCCACCGAAGAGGTGACGGCGGAATTGCCGATATTGGCGTTGATCTTGGTGAGGAAGTTGCGCCCGATTATCATCGGCTCGAGTTCGCCGTGATTGATGTTGGACGGGATGATGGCGCGGCCGCGCGCCACCTCGTCGCGAACGAATTCCGGCGTGACGAAGAGCGGCACCGACGCGCCGAAGCTCTCGCCGTCCTCGCGCGCGGCCTGCGCGGCTTCGAGCATCTTTTTGCGGCCGAAATTTTCGCGCTCGGCGATGTAGATCATTTCCGTGGTGATGACGCCGGCGCGCGCCCATTCGAGCTGGGTCAACGGATGCGCGTCGATTACCCGCATCGGTCGCGGCGTGTTCGGGAAACTGCGCGCCAGATGCTTGCCGCTGGCATTGCCGTTATCGACCGGCTGGATCGGCCGGCCGTCATATTCTTCGACGCCGCCGCGCGCCTTCACCCATTCGACGCGCGTGCGCTTTAAGCCTTTCTCAACCTCGATCGCGGCGTCGCTGTCGGTATAGACGCCGGAGGGATCGTAGACCCGCACCGGCTCCTCGCCAGCACCTTCCGAAAGCGCGATCTCGCGATAGGGCACGCGCAGATCGGGCGCGGCCTCTGGCGCCGAATAAACTTTGCGCGAGCCGGCGATCGGGCCGGTCGTGACCTTCGGCGTGGCGAAATCGGATTCGGAAAAAGGCTTGTTCATTGGAAGTCTCCGTTACCTCTTAATTCCTTTAACCCCTTGGCGTGCTAAGCCGCGTAGCCGAAATAGCAGAACACCAGGCCGAGCACGCCGGTGACGCCGCCGGCGATCGGCATGATCCGTTTGTTGCGCAGCAGATTTTTCGCATAGTCCATGATTGTTTCCGGCGCCAGGATGCGCACCGCGCCGCGAATGAGCATCAGCCAGCCGATCAGCGTGATCAGCACGCGCCAATTCGCCACCCACACATTGTGGGTGAGCACGATGGCCAGCCCGGCGGCAAAGTCGAAAAGCCCGAACAGATAAACCAGCGTCACGCTGCGCACGACCTCGCCGGCCATGGTGTGGAACGGTTTCGGATTGATCAGGATGCCGGCCCCGACCGCGAGCAACAGCGGTCCGAGCAGTCTCGCCAGAAACACTGAGGTGGCCATGATGTCCTGTCCCTTCGCCGGCATGACCCGGATCAGGTTCAAAGGGTCACCGCGGTGGCCTCGCAGGCGCGAGATCGGCGGTCTCTCAGCTCCTCCCGGAGCTCCCCTCGGAACACCGTTAATGTAGGCCGAACGGGTGGGGTGCGCAACGCGGGGAACTCACCTATCCGCCTGCGGGGAGAGGTTATTTTCAATAATTCTTCAATAGCCGCTCGATGTAATCGAGCTCTTCCTGCGGCCGGGCAAAGTCGCCAAAGCGCTTGCGCAATTCCTCGATGATGCGCCGCGCGCGTTGCACGTCGATTTCGCCCGGCACTTTCACGGTGGCGTCGTCGCCATATTCGCGCCCGCGCATCGGCCGGCCGAGCGGATCGGTGTCCTGCTGCGCGCGCGATTGGCCAAAGCGGCCTGGCCGGCCGGGACCGGGACCGCGTCCCATCTGCTGCTGCATCGATTGCGCCAGACCTTGCGCGCCCTTGCGCAAGGCATCGAGCGCGCGGCCTTGCGATTCCACCGCGCTGTCGGCATCGCCTTCGCCGAGATTGCCGGCGGCATCGCCCATGGCGTCGCCGGCGCGGCCGAGCTGATCGAGCTGATCTTGGCCCTGCTGGCCCTGACCAGGAGTGCCCTGCCCTTGCTGGTTCTGATCGTTCTGGCCGAAACCGCGGCTCTTGAGATCCTCGAGCAGTTTGTTGAGCCGATCGCGCAACCCCTGCTGGTTCTGCCGCAGATCGCCGAAAGAATTGCCGTTGGGCTGTTGCTGGCCCGGTTTGCCCTCACGCCCGCCGCGCTGGCGATTTTCACGCTGTTGCTGACCCTGCTGGAAGGTGCGGTCGCGCAATTGCTGCTGCTGGCGGATCATGTCGCCGAGCTCGTCGAGCGCCGACATCATGTCCTCGTCGCCCTCATCCATGTCCGGCATGCCCATCTGCAGATTTTCCATCATCTGCTGCAGCTGCTGCAAAAGCTGGCGCGCGGCGTCCTTGGCGCCGCTGCGCGCGAGATTCTCCAGCCGGTCGAGCATATTTTGCAGGTCGCGCGAAGAAAGCACGCGCGTATTGGGGCTGAGCGGCCGGGCGAGCTCACGGCTGTTTTTCAGCTGTTCCGCCATTGCCTGCAGAAAACGATCCATCGCGGCGCGCAGCTGCTCCATCAGCGCCTTGAGCTCCTGGTCGCTGGCGCCGCGGTCAAGCGCCTGCTGCAGCGCGTTCTCGGCGTTGCGCAAAGCCTCCTCGGCATTGGCAATATCGCCGTCCTCGATGCCGACCGCCATCTGCCACAGCCGTTTGACGACATCGCGCAAATCGTCGTCGCTCTTGGCGCGCTCAAGCGACCAATAGACCGAGCGCAAACCGAGATAGATGCCGGCTTCCTTGGTGAAGCGTTCCGGCGCGATCGCCAGCGCATCGAGCGCCGTGGTGACGCGCGGCCGCGAATTGGCGTCGAGCGCGAGATTGCGGCGCTGCTCGATCAGAGCCCGCGCCAGCGGCTTGGTGAAAACCCGCTCCGGCAGGCGGAAGTCGAACGGCTCGCTCTTGCCCTCATTGCCGGCATCGTCGCGGGCGACGAGCGTCAGCGTGACTTCGGCGCCGGCCCACGGGTGGTCGGTGAGGTCCTTGATCGTCTGGCCGGTGCCGTTCTTGGTGCGCGCTTGTGGCAGCACCAGCGCGAAGTCCGGCGGGCCAAATAATGGGCGCGCGGGCTGGACGCCCGGATGGCCGCCGGAATTGTCCTTGCGGGCGAAGGTCGCCTGCGCCTCAGACACTCCGTAGTCATCCTCCAGCCGATACGACAATAACAGCGCGCCACGGCTCTGCTGCTCGGGATCTTTGATCAGCGCAATGGTCGGCGGCTTGTCGGGGATCGCATTGAACGGCCAGACTAGATTCTCGCCGGCCCCGCGTAGCGTCACCGCGCCGGTTGCGGTGATGGTGAAGCGATGCTCTTCGGCGCCGGCCGGCGGCCGGCCTTGTTCATTGGCGCGGACGAGCCCGCCGGTGGTCGACAATTCGAGCTTGAGCTTGCCGGTGGCGCGCACCACCAGCGTCGAGTTGACCGGTACGCCGATTGGCCCGTCGGTCGCCACCGCGGCCGCACTGGCCTCGCCTGGATGGATGCCGGGCAGGATGATCGGCGGCCGCCCGGTATAGGCCGGCGGCGCCACCCAGGCGTCGATGCGGAAATTCGCCGGCACGATGACGCCGCGCCAATCGAATGCCGCTGTGACGCGATGCCAGTGTTCGCCGCCGGCCGCGATGAAGGCCGCGATCGCGGCGATGAGCACCAGTCCGCGCAGGGCGTAAGGATCGCGTCCGGCCACGCGCGGCGACGGTGCGCCGGCGCGCAGCGCCTTGGCGTTCTGCAGCGAACGCGCGACATGCGCATTCCACAGCGCCAGCGCATAGGGATCCTGCGCATTGACCGCGAGCCGGTCGGCGAGTGTCGTCGCCGGCCGATGCCGTAAGCCGCTGACGCGGTCGAGCCGATGCAAAGCGTCGGCGAAACCCGGCAGGCGCAAAAACAGAAATGGAAACGCCGCCCACAGCGCAAGCGCGCCAAACAAAACTACACCCGCGGCCCGGGCGAGTGGCGGCAGCCACAGCCACAGTCCGAGCCATGACAATGCGAGAAACAATCCGGCCGCGGTGGTGAGCGCCGCAAGCGGCGGCCACAGCCGTTCCCACAGAATCGCGTAGCGCGCGCGGCGCGCCGCGACCGCAAGCCGCGACGGCAGTTCGGCCGGCTTTGCCTCGGCAGGTTGGACCACAGGCTGTTCCGTCACAAATTTCTCCGGCCGAACATTGCGCGACAACAGGGTAACATGAGGGCCGCGCGATGGCACTTTGGCCTGCGCCTTCGGCAATGCCTTTGTTCCAGGCTTTGGCCTGACTTTGCCTTGGCTGAGTTAGGCCGCGCTTACCGTTAGCCAACGCCCGGCCAGCGAAATCAGAGCCAAAATCCCGACAAAGTCACGGATCCGTCATAGCCAGGGTGGCAGCCGGTCGAGCGCAATCAAGTCCTCGACCCCCTGGCGCGGCCGGACCAATGCCCATTCCTCTTTGCGAACAAGGACTTCGGGCACGAGGGGGCGGCTGTTATAGGTGCCGGATTGGGTCGCGCCATAAGCGCCGGCGGTCATCAACGCCAGACAGTCGCCCGCTTCCGGCGCGGCGAGTTCGCGCTCGAGCGCAAAATAGTCGCCTGATTCGCAAACCGGGCCGACAACATCGGCAACGATTCGCCGCCCGCCAGCCGCCGGTTCGCGCACCGGACGGATGTCGTGATGCGCGTCGTAAAGGGTCGGCCGAATCAGATCGTTCATGCCGGCATCGACGACCACGAAGTTCTTGGCGTCGCCGTGCTTCACATGCAGCACCCGCGTCACCAGGATACCTGCATTGCCGACGATGAGCCGACCCGGCTCGAGGATCAGGCGGCAGCCGAGATTCCGCGTCGCGCCCTTGACGATCGCGGCATAGGCGTTGGGATCGGGCGGCGGCTCGTTGTCCTCGCGATATGGCACGCCGAGCCCGCCGCCGACATCGATGTGCGAGATCGTATGGCCGTCGGCCCGCAGCACGCCAACAAATTCCGCGAGCAATGCAAAAGCATCGCGGAAGGGCTGCAGGTCGATGATCTGGCTTCCGATATGCATGTCGACGCCGATGGCGCGCACCCCCTTGAGCTTGGCGGCGCGCGCATAGACTTCGCGGGCGCGGCTGATCGGAATGCCGAATTTGTTCTCGGCTCTGCCGGTCGCGATCTTGGCATGCGTCTTCGGATCGACATCCGGATTGACGCGGATCGAAATATCGGCGGTGCGGCCTTTGGCGATGGCGATTGAGGACAGAAGTTCGAGCTCGGATTCGGATTCGACATTGACGCAGAGGATGCCGTGCTCGACCGCGAGATTGAGTTCGCGGGCGGTCTTGCCAACGCCCGAGAACACGATGCGTTGCGGCTGAACGCCCGCGGCGCGCGCGCGAAGTAGTTCGCCCTCCGATACGACATCAGCGCCGGCGCCGAGGCGTGCGAGCGTGGCGACGACCGCTTGGTTAGAGTTCGCCTTCAACGCGTAACAAACAAACGCATCGACATCGGCGAAGGCGGCGGCGAAGATATTGTAGTGCCGCTCGATGGTTGCGCTGGAATAACAATAGAACGGCGTGCCGACGCTGTCGGCGAGCTCGACAAGATTGACCGCTTCGGCATGGAGCACGCGGTCGCGATAGGCGAAATGGTGCATGGGATGTGTTTAGAGCAAGATTGCTACGCTGAAAATCAGTTTCGTCATTGCGAGCGAAGCGAAGCAATCCAGTACTGCTCCACTGGATTGCTTCGTCGCTGCGCTCCTCGCAAGGACGGGTGCTATCGCAGCAGCGGATCGAGAATGAAGGTGCGTTTTTGACTGGGCGTGGCGACCGGATTGCCCTGGGCGTCGAAGCCGCTTTTCGCGGCGATATCCTGGGT
>JBKPIZ010000309.1:0-9862 GCA_046730495.1 Pseudomonadota bacterium | reverse complement strand
GATGAGGAAAGATACGGTGTCCTAAGAGCCCTCGGGCAGCGGAATGAATTCGTTGGTGTCGCCTGGGACGAGCGCGAAGCGGCCGGCCTTCCAGTCGGCCTTCGCCGCCTCGATGCGGTCCTGGCGCGAAGAAACGAAATTCCACCAGATGTGGCGTGGTCCGTCCATGGCGGCGCCGCCGACCAGGATGAAATGTGCATCCGTGCGCGCTTTCACATCAACCCGGTCGCCGGGCTTAAGCACCAACAGGCGTTGCGATGGATGCGGCTCGCTGCCGATCTCGATCTCGCCCGAAATCACATAGAGTGCCCGCTCCTCGTGCTCACCGGCGAGCGGGAGGCCGCGCCGGCGCTCAGCCGCATCTCGGCGAAGATCGTCTCCCACTGCGTGGCAACGGGAGAGCGCAGGCCGTGCATGGCGCCGGCGATGACACGCAGCGTCAAGCCGTTGTCGCGTGACTGCGGGATGTCGGTCGAAGGCGTGTGGGCAAAAACCGGCGCCGCTTCTTCGTCCTTCATTGGTAGCGCGACCCATAATTGCAAACCGTGCAGCGGCTCGCCGCCGTCGCGGTGGGCGGGCGCGGTGCGCTCGGAATGGACGATGCCGCGTCCGGCCGTCATCCAATTCACTGCGCCGGGGCGGATCGGCATCGCGCTGCCGAGCTGTCGCGATGTACGATCTCGCCGTCGAATAAATAAGTGACGGTGGCAAGGCCAATATGCGGATGCGGCCGCACATCGATACCTTCGCCGACGCGAAAGACCGCGGGCCCGAAATGATCGAAGAAGATGAATGGGCCGACCATGCGCGAACGCGCCGAGGGCAGCGCGCGGCGAACCTGCAGCCCGCCGAGATCGACCGTGCGCGGCACTACAATATGCGCGATCACGTCGCTTGATGGCGCGTCGCCGAACGTCGGGTCTTTAGCCGGAAAGAAGCTCATCGTATAGCAACCGGATCGGGCGAAGACTGACCTTACGCTACACCAGTTGCGGACCCGCGTCTGCCCGCTGCCTTACCGTTTTGCTGTCTCCGCTCGCTCGACAAGCTCGGCGATAAAACGTGGCTGCGCGAATGCCGCGACGTGAACCTCGGGCGTCCAATATTTGGTCTTGAAGCTGCCAGCCTTGCGATAACGTTGTGCGATGATAGCGACCGAGTGCCGGCGGACCCGCTTGTTGTCGCTCGCGATCCCCAGCGCCATGTGGCCGCCGACATAGACCGGAATGGCGGCGACATAGCAGCTCGCGTCGGCGAACAGGTGGCGGAACCTGCGCATGGTCGTGGTGAGCTCGTTGTTCTGAAAGAATGGGACGCCATTTTGCGTCACCAGGACGCCACCCGGCTTCATGCAGCGGCGGCAGCCGGCATAAAACTTGGCGCCGAACAGAATCTTTCCGGGACCGATCGGATCGGTTGAATCCACGATAATGACATCGAAGCGGCGGTCGGTCGCGGCGACATATTTAGCGCCGTCGTCGATCACGGATTCAAAGCGCCGATCGGCAAAGACTGGCTTGGTGAATTCGGGGAAATGCTCCTTGGCGAATTCGATCACCGCGGGGTCGATCTCCACCTGAGTCAAGCGCTTCACGATCTTATGCTTGAGCACCTCCTCGGCGATGCCGCAATCGCCGCCGCCGATGATCAGCACATCCTCGGCCTTGCCATGGGCGAACAACGGCACGTGCGACATCATCTCTTGATAGATGAATTCGTCCTTCTTGGAGATTTGCGTTGCGCCGTCGAGCATCAACATTTTCCCGAAGAACTGATGCTCGAACAGGACGAGGTGCTGGTGCTCGGTCTGCATCTCATACAGCACCTCGTCGACCGCGAAGGTCATGCGGAACCCAAGATCATCGAACAGCGTTTCAGGGATCCAACGTTTCTTGGCCGAATTGTTCGTCGATTGGTTCTTTGATCTGGTCATGGCAAATCCCCGCGGCAACCCGCGCGCAATGGTGGTCGTCTTTCGCAATGAAGGCAAACCGAAGGTTCAGATTAAAACAAAGGCCGAGGCAAGCTCGGCCCTTCAGCTCCGAATTAAGGTCCGGTCAGGCGTCCTAGTCGCGCAGGTCTTGGTCGCGTAGGTTTTGGCCGCGGAGGATTTCGTGGACATCGACGCGCTTGGCGGCGAAGGCCTCGCGCAACACCGGGATGCAATTATCTGGTTCGGCGGAGCCGCACATGAAGATGTCGAGCGCCGCGTAACCCGCCTCGGGCCACGTGTGGATCGAGATGTGGCTTTCCGCCAGCACCGCGACCCCGGACACGCCGCTCGGCTGAAAATGGTGCAAGTGAATGTGCAAGAGCGTCGCGCGGGAGGCTTCAATGCAGCGCCGCAGCGTCGCCTCGATATGATCGATATCATTGAGCCGTTTGGCGCCGTGCAGATCGACGATCAAATGCACGCCGGCGCAGCGAACACCGTTGCGAACGGCGAAGTGGTCCTTGCACGCAAAATCCTGCGGGCTTTCTGCCGTCGCGGAAACCGCCACTTTCAGTTTGGCCTTGCGGTCTTCCTTACGAGCGGTACTTGGGGCGCCCAAGCCTTTCACCGATCGCAAGAGGGCGTTCTGGCTCATGCCGTCCTCCCCAATCAGGGACCCGAGATGCCGGATACCGGCGCCGCGGCAAGCGAAAGCCGCTCGATCAGTCCACGCGAACCGACCAACAGCGGCTAAATCCCCACATAAATGCAATAAGCGGGGAGTCAAGAAGATTCTGCAACCAAACCTTTAACGCTTTGTCATCACGATTGTTGCATCGCGACGTGAAGTGAGCGTGCGTTGGGACAGTGTTCGCAACGCCAACCCGCCGCGAACCGCCGCCGTATCGCAAATCATCCAGCCAGCGGTTTGCAGCACTACCGCCCCCATTTCGGCCAATATTCCAGTCGAACTTCGGCCGCGAGCTGTTCTATGATGCACGCAGATTCAAACCTCGACGGCGAGGACTTGATCTAATCTGAATTGAACGTTGTTGAACGCAGAGGGAGAGGGACCATGAAACGAATGCTGGGAGCCGCGATGTTGTTGGGCATGGCGGCAATTATGCCGGTACAGCAGGCGGCTGCGCAGGATCCGATCGGCGGCGCCATCGTCGGCGGCGCGCTCGGCGGCATAATCGGTGGTGCGGTCGGGCGGGGCGCGGGCGGAGCCGTCGCCGGTGCCGTGATCGGCGCGACGACTGGGGCGGTGATCGCAGCCGAGGCGCAGCGTCGGAATAGTGGCTACTACTTTTGGCGCGGCGGCTGCTACTACCGTTATCCGAACGGTGCCTGGCTGCAGGTGCAACCGGGCTATTGCTACTGAGCGCAAAATCACGGCGGCCGATGGCGCCGGCCGCCGGCTAATTCCCGACGCGCAGGTCTGGCGGCATCGCCGGCGCGGAACCTTTTTCCAGCCGGATACGAAAGAAGTTCAGAACGCGCCGCGCGCTGTCGCGCGGCAGGCGATTGAACTTGGCCAGGGCTTGCGCGACGTCGTCCGCCGACATGCCGCGATCGGCAGCGTGCAGGCGCACCAGCGCTTCGGTCGTGATCGAGGACAGGCCTATGGCTTTCGCAATTACCAGCACGACGTCAGCGCGCTGATTGAGAAACGCACGCTCGACCGCGTCACTGGGGATGGCGGACAGTTCGGCCAAGGCAGCCGCGGTCTCCTCGAGCTTGCCGTCGCGCGCATGGCGGTAGACCTCGGCTTCGCCGCCGCTATGTGAATGTTCGTCCGCCGCTTCCTCCGAACGGCGAGCCAGCTCAGCCGCAAGCGCCTTATCGGTGCGCGTGCGCTCGTGCAAGCGGCGCCAGCCAGCGGCCGAAAAGCGCGCACCGCGGTTTCGGACCAGGATGCCGAGAACGACGTGATCGCCGCGCGCGATCAGCATGTCGGTCACTCGCTGGCCCAAACGCTCTCTATGCGCCAGCGCCAAGAGATGGTCCTGACCCTTGCCGCCGGCGATCAGCAGGAGATCGCGCTCGAAGAGTCGTTCCGACTGAACGAGTACCGGACCGGCCACGTTGGCATCGTCATCCAATGCAAGCATCTGGACTACGTTGATGGGTGCACTGCCGATCGGCGCCAGTCGCTCGGCCAATCGGGCGCGCGCCTCGTTTCCCATTCCACGCGCCAGACGCGCCATCACATCGCCGAATAGCCGGA
This sequence comes from Pseudomonadota bacterium, assembly GCA_046730495.1. Lineage (GTDB taxonomy): Bacteria > Pseudomonadota > Alphaproteobacteria > Rhizobiales > Xanthobacteraceae > BOG-931. Next base: position 5,699 of record JBKPIZ010000309.1, on the reverse strand, counting down.
CCTGATCCGGCGAATAGCGCGCGGCGTCGTAAATAAAAAGGTCAGTGACACGGCTAAGGATGTCGCCACGCCGGGCGGCGCTGCTGGAGGCGACCACAGCCTCCAATTCCTCGGCAAGCGAAAGGTTACGCATGGTCACTAAACGCGGGCGCGGCTACTTCATTGAAGTATCAGCGACAATGCATCGAAAAGGGTGAACAAAATCTTGCCGAACGGGCCGAGGAGGCTGCAAATGAGGTTACCAATCCACTAATTTGCGGCGTGCACGCAGGCGGCCTGATGATGAACATACACAAGTGTCAGCGCGCGCGCCGTTCCCGCGCGCGAAAGATGCCCATGCGATTCTGCACCTCTTGTGGAACCCGATAATCGCGCATCACCGCTCGTGGGTCACGCAACCCGCAGCATTCCCGTTGGATGATAAAGCGCCACAGCGCGTCGCCGGCGTCCGCGACCAGCGTCCGGCGCGTCTCGTCCGCCGTCCGCCCGTTGCCGTCGTGCTCGTTTAAGGCCGCGAGCGCAGCCTCGAGCGCACGGCCTGCGCGCCCAAGGGCGGCAGCCTGCTCCTGCGCTATCTCATAATCGAGCGCATCGGTGATCGACGCAGAACGGCGGCGGAATGGGACCATTTGCCAAGCGATATAATCGTTACGCTGTCGATCCTCAGCGCTGAGACTAGCGTTGCCAGGTCGCGACCGACACTCCAGCTGCGGAATCGAGGTCGCGGCGCGGCCCAGGTTTGAGTCCATGTCGCGCGAGTACATCTTCCGGCGTGGCGTTCGGACCAACTTCGCCAAATACCGGCACCCCGCCCGGGATTCTGGCATTCGCCGCCCGCGAGAGATGAAACGAGTCGTACTGGGGCAAAAATAGACTGAACACTTCGGTGCCGCCGATAACGGCAATGACGCCGTCCCCAATCCCGAGCCGGGCTAGCGCCGCATCGAAGCCGGCGCCGACCGGGTTCCACAGCAAAGCATTTGGATGCGCGGAATCAGGCGCAAGCGCCGCGATTTGACGAGTGAGGATCAGCCGGCTGCGACGCGCGGCACGGGGCCCGCCCTCGTGAGAATGGCGGCCGTGCACGACGACGGCGGCGTGGTCCAGCGCGTCCTGGAAGAAGCGCTGATCGGCGTCGTTGCGGATCGACGGCGGCATTTCGCCTTTGCTGTCCGCGATCATGCCGTCGGCGGAAACGATTACATAGCCTTCGATGCGGTGCACGGCTGAGAAGCCCAGTTTAGAAATTCACCAGATAGCTGAGCAATGACAAGACGGAGGTTAGGTACAAGAAGTTTAGCACGACAGATAGGGGAGGCTGCATCAGCTGCCGTTCGGGTCTATATTACCACCAGGAGCGAGACCACGATGTCCGATTCTCCAAGCCTAATCATGATCCAGTTCCTCTCCTGGGTGGCCGATCGGCCGCGCAGCTATGCGGAGACCATGGATGCTTGGCGCACCAGTTGCCCGCGGCTTTCGGTTTGGGAGGATGCTGTGATCGCGGATCTGGTGCGGCTCGAAGGCGAGGGCGGCCGCGCGGTGAAACTAACGGACCGCGGTGCCGCGGTTTTGCGGCAGGCGCAAAATCGAAAGACCACGCCCGCGCGAGCGGAGCGCAAACGGCAGGTCGCTTTCGTCGGACAAGCCGATTAGGTAGCGCCTCACTTTGAGTTTTTAGAATTTACAATTCTGGCTTCGCCGACGATCCGGCCTTCCCAGATGTAGAATTTTTCAGCACTGCTAAGATAATTCACTGCCTCTTGCCCACTTATAAAGAAGTATCCAACGCGACGCGTTTCGCCGGGTGACATGGGGCCGTCGATGAGCAACGGCCAGCCATCGTAACCGACCCATCCGAGCCCTTTGTCGCTCTGTATTGTGCAAGGAGAGCCCATCCAAGCCTAATCGGAAGACTTTTGTCCCCGGCCTCTGTTGGATAGAGAACTAGGTCAACCATCAAATGGGTCTTCGCCGTTCTAAGATATTCAACCCGATTCATGGCGCTCTTTATTATCCGAGAATTAGCTCAAGACGTCGCCGCCGGGTTGCGGCGGTATCTCGAACGTGTTGAGCACCAAACCGATCATTCCATAGAAGCCGGCGCAGGTGACGGCCTCGATAATGCCGTCGCGGCCGAGCGCGGCTTCGGCGCGGTCATAGGTCGCCGGGCTCACTTTTTTGCTGGCAAGAAGCTCGGTGACGAGATCGTAGACGATCCGTTCATCGTCGCGGCCGAATTCGGGGCGCCGGCGCGCGCGAATGGCTTCGATCGTCTCGCCGCTCAGGCCGGCCTCGCGCGCAAGATTGAAATGGGCCGACCACGCGTATTGCGCGGTGGCGTCACGGCACACCAACAGCACGATCAGTTCGATCAGGCGCTTGTCGAGCTTGGGGCTGACGCGAAAACAATTCGCCAGCCCGTTGGCGGGCTCGGCGATGTCCGGGCGGTGAATCCAAACTGAAAACGGACCGCTGAGCTTGCCGCGCGGCTGCGTGCGCATGATGTCGTCGTAGAGCGTTTGCTGACGCGCGCCAAGCTTGTCTCGTTCCACTTGTTCGATGCGAGCCATTTCGCGTCCTCCGCTCGGGGCCAATAATAACGCAATGCCCGCAGGCGCCGCGTCCGTGCGAGTCCATTCCCGGATCAGCTTAGGACTTTGTACCTCTTGAACCACGCGGTCATGCGGCGAAGCCGGCGGCCGCTCCGCGGAGCTCGACATGAATCCGCGCCGCGGGCGGCATGACCTTGGCAAGCCCGACGATATCCGACGGCAAGTTATGCTGATTCATGAATTGATTCTCCGGAAATAACCGCCTGTTGACAGCGGGATATAAGGGGCAGCGCGCCTAATAAGGCCCGCCGATCCCGTCTAGCCGCCACTCAGTGAGCTTTGCGCCTATGTCAAAGAACAGATTGCATTACGCGCGGCAAACGCATATCAGGAATTCAAACGACGGTTTGAAAAGTGGCAACGGTGAGGCAAATGACGCGACCATCCGAAGTCACGCGCGAGCGCATCATGAGGGCGGCGGAGCGGCTATTCGCCGAGGGCGGCTACGACGGCACCAGCATCCGCGCCATTGTCGCCAAGGCCAAGGTGAATCAGGCGGCGATCAACTACCATTTCGACGGCAAGGACGGGCTCTATCGCGAAGTGCTACGCGTGGCCTTTCGCGCTTTGACCGAACACCAGCTCGCGCATGCCGAAGAGCTGAAATCGGTGTCGCGCGAAGAAGCTCTGTCGCAATTCGTACGCCGGCAGCTCCAGCCGTTGCTGGGCCGCGACGAGTACAGCCGACACATGCGGATCTTCAATTGGGAAACCGTGCAGCCGACCACGGTTTTCCGTAATCTTGTGGCCGAAGAAGCCGCCCCGTTCCTCGGCCTTGCCGCCGATCTGGTGCGACGCTTCATGCCCGATGTCGATCAACGCACGGTGACCGTCGCGGCGATCTGGCTCCTTGGCCAATGCAGCGTATTCGTGCGCAACCGGGAGCAATTGGCAGAACCGCCGGTTGGCCTCGTGCTCGACGAACAGGCTGTGGAATGGCTGGCGGCCACGATCAGCAACTGGGTCATCTCGGGACTGCGGCCGCTGCGCACCAATTGATCCCCGGGGAACTGTGAAATGCCGCAAAAATTCCTTTTTCCCGGCTTCGCGCCGCCCAGAACGAATGTTTGAAATTCAACCACTCGTTTGAAAAAGGCGGACATTTTTCATTGGCGAGGGGGCTGGCAATGCAGCAGAGCTATTGGCGAGACCCGGCGCTGCCCCGTTTTTCGGCGCATCCCGAATTTCCACTCCTGGCCCGGTTTGTCGGCAAATTCGTTCTCGACATCTTGCCCGCTGCGCTCGCAAGCGTGATCGGCGGATTCCTGTTCACCCAATATCAATTGGGCCGCGCGGCGCCCCCGCCGACCGAACAAATGAGCCCTGCCTCGGCGGAGACCTTGGCGCTGGTTCGCGAGGAGCACGAGGCGATCGTCGGCTACCTCAAATCGCAGATGGCGGCGGAAAAGAACCGGCTCGCCACGCAGGATGCGGAAACAGCGCGTGCAGTGGCCGATGCCAAGGCCGCGCAAGAGAATGCGGCGCAGGAGAAGGCGCTCGCTGAACAAAACGCGGCGGATATCAAGCTTCCAGCAGCGGCGCCGGCGCGCCATGTTGCAGCGATGTCGGCCAAAGTCGCGCCGCCGCGCGCTAAGCCCGCGGCCGCGCCGATTCCGGTTGCGCCGACGCAAATCGCCATGGCCCAGAGCGAACAGAATCCGCAGACGAATGCCGCGCCGGCCGATCGGCTTGCCCGCGATTCCGATTCGCTGCTCGCCAAGACGCTTGATCTGAAAGACCACGTTGTCGCCGCGACCAAGCAGGCGGTCTCTGCCCTCGGCGATGTGTTCGCTTCGGTCGGCGAGCGCATCGCCGGTTCGCCGCCAGGCCCGCGGCCATTCAGTTCTGATTCTTAGTGACGGCAAGAACCAATGGCGTGCGTTGGCCCCAGCCTGGGGGCCAAATTGGTGCCGTTTGGCAACAATTCCCAGGTTTTATGCCCATATCCCGTTAATCGGGCGGGATTCCGGTGTGGCCGTCTTGCCGATTACGGCTGGGCCCGTTAAGCCAACCAGAATCGGGCGTGGAACCAGGGCCTTGGCCCAATTGTTTTGTGCAAAGCAGCACCGATGACAGGGCTGGGCCCCAGCAAAGTGCAAAATTCGAAAGCGGCCACGCTTGAGAGGCAGGAGTATTGATGCGTTCGGGCGGTAATTTCAGTCCGGAATGGGGGTACTTGGCTCCGGCGCCGGGCTTTGCGCGCACCGCCCGTGTGGTCTTGGTGGCGACCGCGATTGGCGCCACCGCGGGAGTCGGTGTTGTGCTCTCCCTAATTGATCGTCCGAGCGAGCCGGAAAAGACCCCGGTAGCTGCGCGCGCGATCGTGACCAGCGTTCGTGCTGAAGCCGTGCCGTCGGTCGCACCCGCCGCGCCGGCATCGACAGCGCCGACAACGACAGCCGCGCCGGCAAAGATGACTGCGCCGGCAAAGCCCGCATCGCGGCCGGCTGCTTCTATTGCGGCGGCGCCGCCAAGCGACAAGCCAGCCGCGGTGAATGCGCCAGCGCCGACGTCGGCGGCATCCACAGCCGCCGTCTTGCCGAACACTGCAGCGCCAGCAGCCGCCCAAACCACACCCGCACTGCCCACCGCTGCGGGTAACTCAGGCGCCGCCGTCACTGCATCTGCTCCAGCGAGTGCATCAGCTTCGGCCGCGGGAGAACCGTCGAATGTCGTCGACGCTGCGCCGGCGGGCGCACCGGACAGCGCCACAATCATGGCGCCGGAGCAGACGGCACCGCTGAAAAAGACAAAGCACCACGCCTCATCCAACAAGAACCAATTTCAAGGACTGGGATCGATTTTCCGACGGATGTTCGCCTCTCACGGCAACCGGTCCTATTACCCGAATTCGCAGTAGGACCGCGGCGAGCCAGCGCGCCCGCAGCGAATAATCGGCGGCCCGGCAAAACCCCGCACGCATGCGGGCAAACTAGACGTGTAAGCAAAGAACACTGGCGGCTAAAAGATTTGTCGCCGCCCGCCTGGCGGCGGACAGCGACATCACAAAATCAGTGAAGAAACGTTGAAGCTAAATTAGTTGCCGAGTTACTTGCACTTTAACTTGCACTTTAACTTGCACTT
>JBKPIZ010000308.1:0-4337 GCA_046730495.1 Pseudomonadota bacterium | reverse complement strand
ACGATTTCAGCGCCCGGCTGGCGACGGGTGAGGAGCGTCGTTTCGCCGACTATCGCGGTAAAGTGTTATTGGTTGTCAATGTCGCCTCGAAATGCGGCTTCACACCACAGTACAGCGGCTTGCAGGCTCTCTACGGACAGTATCACCCGCGCGGCTTTGAAATCCTTGCTTTCCCGTGTGACCAGTTCGGCCATCAGGAGCCGGGGTCAGACGCCGAGATCGCTAACTTCTGTGACGAAACGTATGGTGTAACTTCTCCGCTGTTCGCAAAGATCGAGGTCAACGGCAAGAGCGCGCACCCACTTTACGTTTGGCTCAAACAGCAGAAGGGTGGGTTGCTGGGCAACAGTATAAAATGGAACTTCACGAAGTTCTTGGTTGATAGGGCTGGCATCGTACGAGCGCGTTTCGCGCCAACGACAAAACCGGAAAGCCTTGCGCGTAAAGTGGAAGAGCTCCTGTAGGCGCATGGTCGGCTACAGATTTTGCCCTCATCCCGGAGAGCCATCGGTGCGGCCATGACCAAAGCCAAAGCCCTTATCGTGCCGGTCACGCCTTTTCAACAGAACTGCACCCTACTGTGGTGCGAGGTGACGAAGCGCGCAGTGGTGATCGATCCGGGCGGCGACCTGCCGGAGGTGGAGCGTGCCATCACGCGGGCCGGCGTCTCCGTAGACAAAATCTGGCTAACGCACGGCCATGTCGATCACGTAGCCGGTGCCACGGACCTGAAGACGAACCTCAAGGTGTCGATTGAGGGGCCGCATAAGGATGATCTATTTCTATTGCAGCACGTTGCCGAAACTGGCCGCTCCTACGGGATGTGGAATGCCTCAAACGTGACACCTGACCGATGGTTGGAAGGGGGAGATCAGGTCCAGATCGGGGAGCTGACTTTTGATGTCCTGCATTGTCCTGGGCATTCGCCCGGAAGCATCGTCTATTTCAATAGGGTCCAGCGTCTGGCGATCGTTGGCGACGTTCTGTTCGCCGGCTCGATCGGCCGCACCGATCTCCCCGGAGGCGACTACCAGCAATTAATCGAGTCGATCAAGGACAAGCTCCTGCCCTTGGGGGACGACGTGGCGATCATAAGCGGCCATGGTCCGACCAGCACCATCGGCCACGAACGAGCGACTAATCCGTTTCTTCAATAATAATGAGCCAGCTTCCTGCATGGGTGTTTTCGATCACCAGATCACCTAATGGAATTTCGGAAAACAATATCTTCGGTAGCCTAATGCCCTCAAACCACAACAAAGAAGACGGATGTCCGGCCGCACAGAGTGGATGATTTACGGCGCCAACGGCTATACGGGCATCTTGTGGCTGCGGAGGCGAGGCGACGTGGTCTGAACCCGGTGCTGGCCGGTCGGCGTGCCGGGCCGATCGAGAACTTGGCGGCCGAACTCGGTTTGCCCATGAGGGTCTTCGACCTTGACGATGCGCCGGCCGCTGCGGCTGCAATCGCGGACATAGCGATCGTGGCGAATTGCGCCGGCCCATTCGCAGCGACCAGTGCTCCAATGATTGATGCCTGCCTTACGAGCCGAGCACACTATCTTGATATTACTGGTGAGATCGACGTCTTCCTTGCCGCGCAGCGCCGGCACGCGGATGCGCGGGCAGCCGGAATCGTCATTTGTCCGGGCGTGGGGTTTGATGTCATTCCAACTGATTGCATGGCCGCGGTCCTTAAGGAGGCGCTGCATGACGCAACCCATCTTGTACTCGCGTTCGACGCGCGAGGACCCATGAGCCCAGGCACCGCGCGTACAATGGCGCAATCTCCTCGCCTGGGCCAGCGCGGCGGCCGGGTGCGCCGGAACGGGTTGATTGAGGAAGTGCCGTTGGCACATAGCTCGCGCCGTATTGAATTTGCGGGCGGCTCCGCAATAGCGATCGCCATCCCCTGGGGCGATCTTGCTACCGCCTGGTTCTCAACCGGCATTCCCAACATCGAGACCTATGCCGTAGTGCCGCGCGCTGCGGCGACCGCCAGCCGCGTGCTCAATTGGGTACGGCCCTTGCTCGCATCGGCACCTGGTCAGATGCTGCTACGCCGCCTTGCCAATCGCGCTAACGGACCCTCCGAAGAACAGTTACGCACCGGGAGATCCCGTCTGTGGGGCGAGGTGCGCAATGCGGCAGGTGAGCGACGCATCGCGCACCTGGAAACTGCCAACGGGTACCGCCTGACGGCCGACGGCACCATTATGGCGGTGCAATACCTGCTGACGAATGCGCCATCAGGTGGGTACTACACGCCCAGCATGCTCCTCGGCCCGCGCTGCGTCGAACAATTGCCAGGGTCGACTTCCATCCGCGTGGAGTAGCCGAGCGAGGTTCTTTTTTGCACCGTTTCCGCCACGGGCTTTGAACTTGCAAGGAGGTACGAAGATGAGGAAAGCAGCTACGGCGGCCGTCACTGCGGCCTGCTTTTTTGTTGTGACGAGCTTCGCCGCGCTTGCCGCAAGCGCCTTCGAGGGCGTGTGGAAGGTGAAGGACACGGCCGGACATCCGTTTGAAATCACGCTATCGAGTGACGGCGCAGCAAAGGCCACACGAGGGGAAGGAATGACCGGCACCTGGAAGGAAGAGGGCAATTCAGCGGTGATCACCTGGAACTCCGGCTGGACGACAAAGATAACGAAGGAGGGCGATCGATATGTCAAAACGGCGTATGGCAAGGGCCAGTCGCTAACCGCGAAACCGACGAACACCTCGGAGGCCGAAAAGGCTAAGTGAAACGCTCCCGACGATGTCGGCTTTGCCGCGCCATCGACATTTGGCGGCGTAATTCCAACACCAGCACTGGACCGCATCGCCGCCAACGGGTTGCGCTACACCAATTTTCATTCGACCGCACTGTGCTCACCGACGGCGGCTTTGATCACCGGGCGCAACCATCACTCGGTGGTGTCGCTTCCGAAAACTATATTCGAGCGTATCGATGAGGCCGCCTAGAATCGGGATAGATGACAATATTCCCGAACCGCTCGATCGGACGCGAGCTATTATAATGAGGTGCGAACCACACGTTGCGCTTGGGAAGGACACGCCCCGTAGACCGCCGAACGCGAAGACTGGACCGCGGCAGTGGTTCCAGGATGAAATGAGCAGAGGATTCCGGAATTGGCGGAGGAGACGGGGCGATGGCATTGAAAGAGGCTGCGTCGACGCCCGTCGCGGCTGGCTTAGCCGTCGATCTCGTCGCGGTGCTGGCGGCCGTTACCGATGGCCAGCCGAGAGTTATGACCATTCGCGATGGCGCCGCATTGCCATCCGGCCCCTTCGAGCTCGATGACCGCTCGCTGCAATCCGGGCTGCGGGCCTGGGTCGAGCGGCAGACGGGTCACCCGCTCGGCTATGTCGAACAACTCTACACTTTTGCCGATCGCGACCGAGCCGCCGAGGGCACTGCGCTGCGTGTCATTTCCATCAGCTATCTTGGTCTGGCGCGCGAAGAGCCTGCGAAAAGCTCGCGCGACGCAGCGTGGCGCAATTGGTACGACTATTTTCCGTGGGAAGACCGCCGCGCGGGACCACCGGCATTCCTTGAAAAGGCGATAATCCCCCGACTGCGCGCGTGGGCGAAGGCCGCGGACGATGCGGCGAAGCGACGCGAGCGCGCAGAGCGTTTGGGGATCTCATTCGGTCTTGCTGGCTCGCCGTGGAATGAGGAATTGATCCTGCAGCGCTACGAATTGATCTACGAAGCCGGAATGGTCGAAGAGGCGGTACGGAAGAGCGTAGGCAAAAAGCCGGAATTCGTTCCGGGCCGGCCGATGATCTTCGATCATCGCCGCATCCTGGCAACCGGCATCGCGAGGCTGCGGGCCAAGATCAAATATAGGCCGGTCGTTTTTGAACTGATGCCGCCGACATTCACCCTCCTCCAATTGCAACGCGCGGTCGAAGCGCTTGCCGGCCGGCTCGTGCACAAGCCAAATTTTCGCCGGCTGATCGAGCAGCAAGAGCTGGTCGAGAACATGGGAGCGACGGCTTCCGACACGCCCGGTCGTCCCGCCAAGCTTTATCGTTTTCGCCGCGCGGTTCTCGCCGAGCGTGCTGTCGCAGGAACGAAATTGCCGCTCACCCGACCTTGACACGCCTTATACTCAGCATAAGTATATCCGAGATATACTCATGGGGAGTATAAAGATGACATCCTCCCTCGACACCCCCGCCCGTGCTACGTCGCTCTATGACCGCGTTCGCCACGTGATCCCGCCGTTCGAATGGCCGGTATTCGCCGACGTCATCGACGCCATTCTCGATCTCAAGCACAGGCGCAACGCCATCATTCTGGCGCACAACTATCAGACGCCCGAAAT
>JBKPIZ010000307.1:0-6213 GCA_046730495.1 Pseudomonadota bacterium | reverse complement strand
CCCGTATATCGAGGCCAAGAACTCCTCGACCGTGTTCGAGCACGAGGCGACCACCTCGAAGATTTCCGAGGACATGCTGTTCTACTGCCGGCAGCGCGGGTTGTCGGCGGAGGAGGCGACCGCCCTTGTCGTCAACGGCTTCGTCAAGGACGTGCTGCAGCAGCTGCCGATGGACTTCGCGGTCGAGGCGCCAAAGCTGATCTCGGTCTCGCTGGAAGGCAGCGTGGGCTAAGGCAGGTTGTCATGGCCACCTATTGGTTCAAGCCAAAGCGGTACGGCTATGGCGCGACCCCGGTCACCTGGCAGGGCTGGGCGATCACTGGTGCAAGTGTGCTGGCAATCGGCTTGGCCGCATTGCTGATTCGGCCAAACGCCTGGGGATGGACAGCATTTTTTGCAGTTGAAGCGATCATCGTATCGGTTCTCTACATTGTCAGCTACCGCAAGACCGACGGCGCGTGGCGCTGGCGTTGGGGCGATCGATAGGCATCGTACCCCCGCCGAGAATAAATCCGGAGCTTATTTGAATGGCACTGCTTGAAGTCAAAGACTTGCGCGTCGAAATCGACGGCAGGGAAATTCTCAAAGGTCTCGACCTTGCCGTGAATCCCGGCGAGGTGCACGCCATCATGGGCCCGAATGGATCGGGCAAGTCGACGCTCGCTTATGTGCTGGCTGGAAAAGAAGAGTGCCGGCCGACCGCGGGCGAGGTGCGCTTCGATGGCCGGAGCTTGTTCGAGATGGGGCCCGACGAACGCGCCGCCTCCGGTTTGTTTCTCGCTTTCCAATATCCATTGGAGATTCCCGGCGTCGCCACCATGACCTTCCTGCGCACCGCGTTGAACGCTCAGCGCAAGAAGCGCGGCGAAGCCGAGCTATCCACGCCCGATTTCATCAAGAAAGTACGGGAAGCCTCTGGCAAACTCGGCATCGACCAGGAAATGTTGCGCCGCGCCGTCAATGTCGGCTTTTCCGGAGGCGAGAAGAAGCGCAACGAGATTTTGCAGATGGCGCTGTTGCAGCCGCGGCTGGCAGTTCTCGATGAGACCGATTCCGGGCTGGACATCGACGCGCTTAAAATCGTCGCCGATGGCGTGAACCGTCTGCGTGGGCCCGACCGCTCATTCGTCGTCATCACCCACTATCAGCGGCTTCTCAACTACATCGTCCCGGACGTGGTGCACGTCCTCTCCCGTGGGCGCATCGTCAAGACCGGCGGCAAGGAGCTGGCGCTTGAGCTCGAAGCGCGCGGCTATGCCGAATATCAAGAGGAGGTCCCGGCGTGAACGCTGAAGTTGCCGTGATCAAGACTGCAGCGGAGACCGCGTTGGCGCAGACTTTTGCGCAAGCGCGCGATCGGCTGCCCGGCGACAAAGCGATCGCGGCCCAGCGCAATGCGGCCTTTGACGTGTTTGCCGAACGGGGTCTGCCACACCGGCGTATCGAGGAATGGAAATATACCGATCTGCGCGCGCTGATGCGCGATGCAAAGCCGCTGGCAAGCCCGCCGGGTGCCGCGGCTAAAGCCCGTGCCAAGGACGCCGGTCGATTACTGAGCGATCTGGATGCGCGCCGGCTGGTGTTTGTCGACGGCGCCTTTGTTCCTGAACTTTCGGACTTGCGCGACTTGGGAGCTGGCCTTGTCGTCGGCTCGCTGGCCCAGGCGCTGAGTGATGGCGATCCCGTAGTCGTGGCGCGCCTGGGTAAGCTTGCTCCGGCCAACGATGCTGCCGTGGCGCTCAACACCGCTTTGATGGGCGATGGCGCGGTGATCCGCGTCGCCAGCGGCGCTACGATTGAGCGGCCGTTGCATTTATTGTTTGTCGCTTCTGACAAACCTGCGGCGACATTCACGCGATCCCTGGTCACGATCGACCACGGCGCTCGCGTCATGCTGATCGAGAGTCACGAGGGTCCCGCCGCGGGCGATTACCAGGTCAATGCCGCGTTGGAACTGTTTGCCCGCGATGGCGCTCATGTCGACCACGTCAAAGTGATCGGCGAGGGGAGTGAAGCGCTGCATGTTTCAACGCTCGCCGCGGCGATCGGTGCGCATGCGCGATTTAACACGTTCAGCTTCATCAACGGCGGCGCCGTGGTGCGAAATCAATTGTTCCTCCGCCTCGACGGCGAGGGCACCGTTGCCAGCATTCGCGGAGCTTCGCTGCTCAAAGACCGCCAGCACGCCGACACGACATTGTTCGCCGATCATATCGCGCGTGATTGCCAGAGCCGCGAAATGTTCAAATCCGTGCTGGACAACGAGGCGCACGGCGTTTTCCAAGGCCGCATTATCGTGCGCCGGCACGCACAAAAGACCGACGCCAAAATGATGACGCAAGCGCTGCTGTTGTCCGAGCGCGCCGAGGCCGACAACAAACCGGAATTGGAAATCTTCGCCGACGACGTGCAGTGCGGTCATGGCGCCACCGCGGGCGCGCTCGACGAAGATCTCAAATTTTATCTCATGGCGCGCGGCATTCCGCCGGTCGAAGCCGAGGCCATGCTGATCCAGGCGTTTCTCGGCGAGGCCATCGAAGGCATCGAACATGCGGGATTGCGCGAGGCCTTGATCGAGAGTGTTACGGCTTGGCTCAACGCTCGCGGATAGGAGCCGAGATCATGTTTTTGCGAGGTATCCCGGGCACAGCGCAGCACGCAGTGGTGCGCTGTAGAACCGCGATCATTTCAGATGCCGTGTTTGAGACGATCCCGGATCAACGGTTCACCGCTTTCGCGCTGCACCGCATCCGGGATACGAGGTGAAAGTCGTATGGATCAGGCAACGAACAGCAGGACCTATGATGTGAATCGCATCCGGGCGGATTTTCCGATCCTGGCGATGCAGGTCTATGGCAAGCCGCTTGTTTATCTCGACAACGCAGCTTCAGCGCAAAAGCCGCGCGCTGTGCTCGACCGCCTCGACGAGGCCTACACCACGCAATATGCCAACGTGCATCGCGGACTGCATTTTCTCGCCAATGAGGCGACCGAGGCCTACGAGAATGCGCGCGAAAAAGTTGCTGGCTTTCTCAATGCCAAGCGCAAAGAGGAGATCGTCTTCACGCGCAATGCCACCGAAGCGATCAATCTTGTCGCCTATACGTTCGGCCGCGAGCGCATCAAAGCCGGCGACGAGATCGTGCTTTCGATCATGGAGCATCACTCCAATATCGTGCCCTGGCACTTCCTGCGCGAACGCCAGGGCGCGGTGATCAAATGGGCGCCAGTCGACGACGATGGCAATTTCCTGCTCGATGAATTCGAGAAATTGCTGACGCCACGCACCAAGCTCGTGGCGATCACGCACATGTCGAACATGCTCGGCACCCTGGTGCCGGCCAAGGAGGTGACGCGCATCGCCCACGAGCGCGGCATTCCGGTGCTATTCGACGGCGCGCAGGGCGCGGTCCATCTCGACGTCGATGTGCGCGACATCGATTGCGATTTCTACGCCTTTACCGGCCACAAGCTGTACGGGCCAACTGGCATCGGGGTGTTTTACGGCAAATATGAGCATCTTGCCGCCATGCCGCCGTTCAACGGCGGCGGCGAGATGATCCGCGAAGTATTTGAGGACCACATCACCTACGGCGACCCGCCGCATAAATTCGAGGCCGGCACGCCGTCGATCGTCCAGGCGATAGGACTTGGCGCCGCGATCGACTATGTCACGTCCGTCGGCAAGCCGCGTATCCGCGCCCACGAGGCAGAGCTCGCGCGTTACGCCCACGAGCGTTTGCGCGAGATCAATTCACTGCGCATCTTCGGCACCGCGAAGGACAAGGGGCCGATCGTCTCATTCGAGCTTAAGGGCGCGCATCCGCACGATGTGGCGACAATCATCGACCGCGCCGGCGTAGCCGTGCGCGCCGGTACGCATTGCGTCATGCCGCTCCTCGCCCGGTATGGCGTCACGGCGACCTGCCGGGCCTCGTTTGCCATGTACAATACGCGCGAAGAGGTCGATTGCCTTGCGCAGGCGCTGCTCAAGGCGCAGAATCTGCTCGGATAAATAACATGACCGACGAAACCAAAACCGAAGCCAAGCCCGCGGACGCCGCAGAGCGGCCATCAACGATCCCGCCGGAGGAAATGGCCCGGCTGACGGATGAAATCGTGGGTGCGCTCAAGACTGTATACGATCCGGAAATCCCGGCCGACATTTATGAGCTTGGTTTGATCTACAAAGTCGATATCGACGACGACCGTATGGTGAACATCGAGATGACTTTGACGACTCCGAACTGCCCATCGGCTGCGGAATTGCCGCAGCAGGTCGAAAATGCAGTCGCGGGGGTGCCCGGCGTACGCGAAGCCAAGGTCAATATCGTGTGGGATCCGCCATGGGACCCGAGCCGCATGTCGGATGAGGCTCGCACCGTACTCAACATGTGGTGATTGCGCGCGAAACTGCCGCGCACTACATAATTTGATGCGAGTCGTCGTGATGACGACAGCGGGATTGAACACGCGGAGGGTGTGATAATGGCCGTCGCTCGGCCGAAACCTCAGGTGGTGCGGCTCACCGAAGCCGCCGCCGAACGCATCAAGGCGGTTATGGCAAAAGCCGACCGGCCGATTGCGGCCGTGCGCGTCGGCGTCAAGAACGGCGGCTGCGCTGGCATGTCCTACACCATGGAATATGCCGAGAAGATCGATCCGCTGGATGAAATCGTCGAAGACAGGGGCGTGCGCATCCTGATCGATCCGAAGGCGGTGCTGTTCCTGCTTGGAACGGAAATGGACTACAAGGTCGATAAGCTGTCGGCGCAATTCGTATTCAACAATCCGAACCAGACTGCGGCCTGCGGCTGCGGCGAATCTGTTCAGCTTGAACCGGCGACCGGCGTGGCGCCGTAATCCTCAATGCAGCTTAAGGAACGCCGGCGCGGTCGGAGCTTGATCGCACCACGTCGGTCTCCGCCTATGCCGCTTTCGTGCTGTGCGCGATAGTGCGCGACAAGTGTGAATTCCGCGCCTGCAAAAATGTCCAAAGCCGGGCGTCGTAGTCGGTCGTGACCGCGCTACGCACCGAGGGACGCGTCGATAGCGCCTGACGGTATAAACCGACCTTCGGCTTGCCGGTAAGAATGCCAAGGTCGCCGATCCGATCAAAAGCGTCGAAGTAACGAAAGATCGGGCCGAATACGACATCAACAAGCGAAAAACCTTCTTCGTCGAAGTAGGGACCCGCGCTGAGGCGGGCCTCAAGCCGCTCGAATTTCTCGGTCAAGGCTTTGGTCTTTTGTGCAAACACTGTCTCGTCTGCCGCGGAATAGAATCCGGCAATATCATTGAGTACGGCGGATCCGAACTCAATCCAGGCGCGATGGTCGGCGCGCTGTAACGGATCCACCGGATGCAGCGGAGATGCCTGCGTCTCCTCCAGGTATTCGAGAATGACTGCGCTTTCGAAAATCGCAGAGTCGCCCACTTGCAAAACCGGCGTTTTGCCGAGCGGCGAAATGGCCGTGAACCATCGCGGCTTGTTCGAAAGATCGACGTCGATGCGCTCGAAGGGGACACGCTTTTCGGTCAGCGAAATGACGGCGCGTTGCACATAGGGGCACAAAACGTGGCTTATCAACCTCAGCATCGGTTTATCTCATTTACATGCATATGCATCTTGATATATGCATATGCATCTAAACGTCAATATCCCGGCCTCGTGCCGGGTAGATGGAGAATGAGCGCAACACCAAGCGAAACCGTCGTACGCGCCTGGGCCCGGCTCACCAAGGCTCAGCAACGGGCGTTGGATTCGATCGAACGGGCCCTGAAAGCTGCAAAACTGCCGCCGCTCGCCTGGTATGACGTGCTACTCGAACTCGAGCGGGCTGGCGGCAGCCTCCGGCCATTTGAGCTCGAACGCGAAATGCTGTTGGCCCAGTACAGCCTGTCGCGGCTGATCGACCGTATGGAAGAAGCGGGTTATGTGGAGCGCCGCGCCCTCAAGGAGGATCGCCGCGGCCAAGCCATCGTTATCACTGCAGCGGGCCAGACGCTGCGGCGGCGCATGTGGTCGATCTACGGGCCTGCGATCCAAGCAGCGATCGGTGATCATTTGTCGCCGAAGCAGATCGACACGCTTAGCGCGCTGCTGGGCGCGCTGATCGAGAAGCTGACCGCGAAGTAATTTAGGACCGAGTCTGGCGACCTGGTCCGCGGCGCGATTGGTGCTTAGGAAATCAGATCTTCACAGGCCGCAAC
>JBKPIZ010000306.1:0-7749 GCA_046730495.1 Pseudomonadota bacterium | reverse complement strand
CTACTAAGAACGCGGCTGTTTTTGTAGGTCGTAATTGTTGGTGCCCAGGAGAGGACTCGAACCTCCACGCCTCGCGGCGCTAGTACCTGAAACTAGTGCGTCTACCAATTCCGCCACCTGGGCATTCGCCACTGCTTTCTTCAGTTCGGCGAGGGGCGATGGTCGATCGCGGCGATAGGTAGAAAGCGCCCGCCGCCTTGTCAATCGAAGGGGTCGCCGAAGCCCTCAGCCGAGGCGCCGATCCCCTATACAGCGCAGAACCGATCATGTATCTGCCGCGCATGGCGCTGCGGAACAGGCTGGAAATACTCGTCGCGGTATTCGGCGGCTCGGGTTTTCTCGGCCGTCACGTGGTACGCGCGCTGGCCAAGCGCGGCTACCGCGTCCGCGTCGCGGTGCGCCGGCCGGAATTAGCCGGGTATTTGCAGCCGATGGGCCGCGTCGGCCAGATCCACGCCGTGCAGGCCAACCTTCGCTACCCGGACTCGGTCACGGCGGCGGTGCGCGATGCCGATGTGGTGATCAACCTGGTCGGCATTCTGTTCGAACGCGGCCGCCAGCGCTTTGACGCGGTGATCACAGACGGCGCGCAAACGGTGGCGCGCGCGGCGCAAGCCGTCTCGGCGCCACTCGTTCATGTCTCGGCCATCGGCGCCGACGAAAAATCGACCTCCGGCTACGCCCAAGCCAAGGCGAAAGGCGAACGGCTCGTACTGGCCGCGCAACAAGACACGGTGATCGTACGGCCCTCGATTGTCTTTGGTCCGGAGGATGATTTCTTCAATCGCTTCGCCGCGCTCGCGCGCATCGCGCCGGCGCTGCCTTTGGTCGGCGGCGGGCTCACGCGTATGCAGCCGGTATTTGCCGGTGACGTCGCTGAGGCGATCGCCAGAGCAGTCGATGGCGATTTGCGGCCGGGTTCTGTCTACGAGCTTGGCGGCCCCACCGTGCGCACGTTCAAGGAATTGATGCAGTTCGTCCTCGGCACCACGCAGCGACGCCGCCTCTTGGTCCCGGTGCCCTTCGCGCTGATGAAATTGCAGGCCATGGTCCTGCAATTTTTGCCCAAGCCGCCGATCACCCCGGATCAGGTCGAATTGCTCAAGCGCGACAATATCGTGTCGGAGGAGGCCAAGCGCGACGGCCGCACGCTGGAAGGTATCGGTATCACGCCGGAATCGATCGAGGCGATCGTGCCGACATATCTGTGGCGGTTCCGCAAGACCGGCCAATTCAATCCGCACGTCGCCTAGTCACTTGCGCGCATGCACACGCGGCGCCGCTTCCGCCTGGCGGACGGAAGCGACGGTAATATCTTGCGGGTGCCGGTGCGAGTCTCGGCCAGCACGCGATCTTGCGAGTTTCAACCTTCGTATTTGAACGACAGCGCCACCCGCGTGCGAAAGGCGGTCACTTTGCCGTCTTCGACTTTCATGTCCATCTGCGTGACTTCGGCGACGCGCAGATCGCGTAGCGATGTCGCGGCCGTTTCGATGGCGCGCCGGCCTGCATCTTCCCAGGATTTCTCACTGACGCCGACCACGTCGACGATGCGATAGACGCTCTCCGCCGATTGCTTCTTGGCCATGGAGTGATCCTTTCGAGGCTGCCCAGACCCTTACCCCGTGCGAGTGTGATCTTAGCGGCCGACGGATGTGCTTCACAGGCCAATGAACAGGGCAAGTAAACCCAGCGCGCCAACCACGATCCGCCACCAGGCGAACAGCGCAAAACCATGGCGGGCGACATAGCCGAGCAGCGTCTTGACCACGAACCAGCCGCAGATGAACGAGACCGCAAAGCCGACGGCAATGATCAGCGTGTTGCCGCCGGTGAACTCACCGCGATTTTTATAGGCCTCGAACGCGAATGCGCCGACCATCGTCGGCATCGCCAACCAGAACGAGAATTCGGTGGCGGCCCTTTTGTCGGCGCCAAACAACATGGCGCCGACGATCGTGGCTCCGGCGCGCGACACGCCCGGCACCATGGAGAGGCACTGTATCGCGCCAATCCCCAAATACATCGGGAGCGTGAATTTGGTGGCGTCGTGATAGCGCGGCTTGAGTTTGAGGCGGTCGATCCACAACAGCACCAGGCCGCCGGCCACAAGCATTGTGCAAACGATCCAGACATTGAACAGCACGCTCTTGATGGTCCCATAGGCCAAGGCCCCGATCACCATGGCCGGAAGGAATGCGACCAGCACCCCGATGATGAAACGCTGATCGTCGCGATTGGTGAACATGCCGAGAAACAGGCGCCAGAGCCGCGAAAAGTAGATCGACAACAACGCCAAAATGGCGCCGAGCTGGATCAGCACGTCGAAGCTCTTGCCGAAGGATTCATCGTCGAAACCGAAGAAGTGGCCGACCAGAAGAAGATGACCGGTCGACGATACCGGAATGAATTCAGTCAGGCCTTCGACGATGCCAAGGAAGACCGCCTTGATAAGGTCCAATGTCATGTAAGCTCCACGACGGAGGGGATATGCCGGTTTGCCGCGCTAGCTTCTCGGACCGCGTGGCAAATGTGTTCGAAAACGCGTTGTCTACATTTGCGAGGGTGCTTTAGAGGCCGGTTTTGACGAAAGCAAAACCCGCCTCTAGGGTTTTTTCGTGAGCGCGATTCTTGGAAGATCATGCGGTAAGGCCGATTTTTCGGCAAGGCTCGCTGCACAATGTTGACGTTGTTCCACCATCCGATTTGTCCACATTCCCGGTTCGTGCGCCTCGCGCTCGAGGAATACGGATTGGCGCCAAAACTCGTCGAAGAGCGGGTGTGGGAGCGGCGGGCGGAGTTCTTGATGCTCAATCCCGCGGGAACCACGCCCGTTCTGATGGAAGAGGGTACGCCGGCGGTTCCTGGCGCGGGCGTGATTGCCGAATATCTCGACGAGACCCGCGGCGCTGCGGGGGCTGAACGCCGCCTTCTACCTGCCGAACGCGGCGCGCGCGTCGAGGTGCGGCGCCTGATGAGCTGGTTTAACGACAAATTCTTCGAGGAGGCGAGCGGCCCCTTGGTCATGGAGCGGGTTTACAAGCGCTACATGGCGGCCGGCCGCGGCGGTGGACCGCCGGATACCGAAACCCTTCGTGCTGCAAAGAACAACATCAAGTACCATCTAGCCTATATCGGCTGGCTCGTCCGCAAACGCGACTGGCTCGCCGGCGAAAATCTGACCTATGCCGATTTGAGTGCGGCGGCGCACTTGTCCGTCGCCGACTATTTGGGCGATGTGCCGTGGGACGAGGACGAGACCGCCAAAAGCTGGTACGCGAGGATCAAATCGCGGCCGTCGTTCCGCGGGCTGCTGGCCGAGGCGCTGCCGGGCCTGGCGCCGTCAAAGACTTACGCGGATCTCGATTTTTAGATCTGGCCGCCCTTAAAGCGGAACTCATCGGTGCCGCGCGGGCATCAGGTTTTGATATTGCTGGCGTCGTTCGGCCCGACGCCATCCCGCTGGCGGCGCCGCGCTTGCAGGAGTTCCTCGCCACCGGCGCCCACGGCGACATGGCGTGGATGGCGGCGAATGCCGAGCGGCGCGGCCACCCGCGGGCGCTGTGGTCCGAGGTTCGTTCGATCCTAATGCTCGGCGTCAATTACGGGCCGGATTGCGATCCGCTTGCCGTTCTCCAAAAACGAAATCGCGGCGCCATTTCCGTTTATTCGCGCGGCGACGACTATCACGACTTGATCAAATCGCGGCTCAAGCAGGTCGGACGCTGGCTGATCGATCGCGCCGGCGGCGATGTGAAAGTGTTTGTCGACACCGCGCCGGTGATGGAAAAGCCGCTAGCCGCCGCTGCCGGGCTGGGCTGGCAAGGTAAGCACACCAATTTGGTGTCGCGGCAATTCGGCTCATGGCTGTTTCTCGGCGCTATCTTTACCATGCTCGATTTGCCGCCCGACACGCCGGAGAGCGATCATTGCGGCCAATGCCGCGCCTGCCTCGATATTTGTCCGACCGCGGCATTTCCCGCGCCGTACCGGCTCGATGCGCGACGCTGCATCTCCTACTTGACCATCGAGCATAAGGGCCAAATCCCGCGCGAACTTCGTCCGCTGATGGGCAATCGCATCTACGGCTGCGACGATTGTCTGGCGGTCTGTC
This sequence comes from Pseudomonadota bacterium, assembly GCA_046730495.1. Taxonomy (GTDB): domain Bacteria; phylum Pseudomonadota; class Alphaproteobacteria; order Rhizobiales; family Xanthobacteraceae; genus BOG-931. The sequence goes on along the minus strand of JBKPIZ010000306.1, from coordinate 3,635 downwards.
CCTGGAACAAGTTCGCCGTGGCCGGCCGCGAAGCAAAACTCGCCGCGCGTGAGGCGCTGCACGCGCCGCCGCTGGCCGATCTCGCCCGGCTCGATGATGGCGGGTTTCGTGCCTTGTTCGCCAAGAGCGCGGTCAAGCGGATCGGGCGCGCGCGTTTTGTCCGCAATGTGCTGATCGCGATCGGCAATTCCGGCGACTCCGATCTCGCCGTGCAAGCTGAGCGGCTTCTGGACGATGAATCGCCACTGGTTCGCGGTGCTGCGGTGTGGGCGCTCGGCCGGCTCGATCGCGACCGGCTCAGACAGTGCGCGAAGGCGCGTCGCGACAAGGAGGCCGATCCGGAACTGCGCGCCGAATGGGCCGCGTCGCTTGGCGAGACCCTTGGCGAGGCCCGGCAGTAATGGCCACACTCGTCTGTTTCGGCTTCGGCTATTGCGCCGAACACTTTATCGCTGAATTCGGCAGCAAGTTCGAACGCGTCATCGGCACCGTGCGCAGCACCGAGCGTGCCGGGATTTTGAATGCTTATCAGGCCGGAGCGGTGCACGCAGTCGTTTTTGACGGCGTGCGGGTGGCACCGGAGCTTCATGGCGCGATCGCCGCGTCAGACTATGCGCTCATCTCGATCCCGCCGAGTGCCAATGGCGATCCGGCGCTCGCCGCGTGCGGTCATGCACTCACCGCGGGACGCAATCTGCGCTCGGTTGTCTATCTCTCGACGGTGGGGGTTTACGGTGACCACGGCGGCGGCTGGGTCGACGAGCAAACGCCGCCCGCGCCGAGATCGGAGCGCAGCCGCTGGCGCGAAGCCGCGGAGCTGGCCTGGCAACAATTCGGCGCGCAGCATGGCGTCCCCGTCGTGGTATTGCGTCTCGCCGGCATTTACGGTCCCGGACAGAATGCGCTGGTTGCGCTTGCGCGCGGCAAAGCGCGCCGCATCGTCAAACAGGACCAGGTTTTCAATCGTATTCATGTCGGCGATATCGCGCAGGCGATCGAGGCCGCTTTCGCGCGCCGAGCCAGCGGTGTGTTCAACGTCGCCGACGATGAGCCGTCGCCGCCCGCCGATCCGATCATGTTCGCCGCCGAGCTGATAGGTCGCGCGCCGCCGCCGGAAATTCCATTCGCGCAGGCCGCGCCGTCAATGTCGGAAATGGGCTTAAGCTTCTGGCAGGAGTGCCGGCGGGTGCGCAATGTTAAGCTCAAGCGCGAACTTGGCGTTACGCTGCGCTATCCGACTTATCGCGAGGGATTGCAGACTTTGTTTGCAGAAATCAATGCAGGCTCGGACCTTTGAGAAACTTGCTGCGTTCGCCCGATTGGATGCGCAGCTGCATGGTCTCACCATCGCGATAGACCGTCAGCGGGATTTCCACGCCGGCCTGGCCTTGCGCCCAGATGCGGCGGAAGAAACCGGCGAGGTCGCGTACGTCTTTGCCGGCGACCGAGATCACGATGTCGCCGGTGCGCAGGTCCGCTTTCTTCGCCGGCCCGCGATCAGCGAGACCGACAATGACCAGGCGATTCTCGACTTCAGTGGCGTAGAGGCCGAGCCACGGCCGCGGTGGCGCGTTGCGGCGGCCGAATTTCATGAGATCGTCAACGATCGGTTTCAACAAATCGATCGGCACCATCATGTTGATGTTCTGGGTCTGACCCCGCTCGGCGGCGTGCTGCAGCTGCAGTGAGCCGATGCCAAGGAGATCACCGCCCGGTCCGATCAAGGCGGTGCCGCCCCAATTCGGATGCGCCGGCGTGGTGAAGATCGCTTCTTCGAGCACGTATTCCCAGTAGCCGGCGAACTCTTGTTTGGCGACGATGCGCGCGGCGACCGAGCGCTGCCGCCCGCCAAAGCCGCCGACAACGACACGCTCGCCGATCGCCGCCGCGGCCGAGTCGCCGATCTCCAGCGACGGCACATCGAGCTTGGCCAGCGCCTGCACCAGGCCGAAGCCGCTTTCCTGGTCATAGCCAAGCACGTGGCCAGGCACAGAGCGTCCGTCGTTTAGCGCGATCCAGATCGTGTCGGCTTCGGTGATCAAATAGCCGATGGTCAGGACCAGGCCATTGCCGCGAATGAACACGCCGTTGCCGGCGCGCTCGGTGCCGAGGGTCTCGGCCGTGAACGCGTCCGCCGGTACCGTGGCATGTAATCCGACCACGCATGATAAGGCGTGGTCGAGGTCATAGCCGTAGTCTTCGGCCTTCGGTTGCACCGCGGATGGTATTTTCCAATTGCTGACGGACGGCATCTTCATTCCCGCTCGCAGCGGCAGGCCCCATTGCGATTTTGCAGCCTAAGCAAGGCATTCGGCAAGATGCCGGCTCTCGCTATGTGTTGACGTGCCGCGCCGCGATCAAGCCCGGCCGCAGTCTGAGCGCGCTCACCCGCCGCCCAGACCCGCGCTCAGAAATTCCTTTGACCACCGTGCATAGTCGGCCTGACGAGTCACTTGTTTCATCAGGTCGGGCGATGCGACGGATTTTATATTGGCCGGCGGCGTGCCGGCGCGCAGCGCTTTGAGCGTTTCGTGGACCGCATTCACAGCGGCCATGAACGGCAAGTGACCTTGCAGGCAAACACGAACATTGCGCGCGCTGAGATAATCGAGATCGTAAAGCTCCGCGCCGGGGCTGCCGAGAAACAGCGGCAACTTGACGGCGCTAGCGACCGCGTCGAGCTGCGCCCGGGTCTTGACTCCCGCCATGAACAACATGTCGACGCCGGCCTGTTCATAGGCTTTCAGCCGCGCGATGGTGTCCTCGACGGCGGTGATCGCCATGGCGCTAGTGCGGCCGACGATGATAAGCCGCTTGTCCTGCCGGCCGGCCATCGCCGCTTTCATCTTGCCGACGCCCTCCGCGATCGGGATCAGGCTCGGCCCGCTCGCGCCATAGCAGGTCGGCAGCGCGGTGTCCTCGATCGTCATGGCGGCGACGCCGGCAGTTTCAAGTTCCTCGACCGTGCGTTTGACGCTCAGCGCATTGCCATAGCCGTGGTCGGCGTCGACCAGCAGCGGCAATTTGCCGGCGCGATTGATGCGATAGGCCTGCTGCGCGAATTCGGTCAGCGTCAGGACCACGACATCGGGTGCGCCGAGCACCGCAAATGAGGCAATCGAGCCGGCGAACATGCCGGCTTCGAAGCCGAGATCTTCGGCGATGCGCGCCGAGATGGCGTCGTAGACCGATCCCGGATAGATGCAACGCGGTCCCGCGATAAGCGAGCGCAAGCGCTCCCGCCGCTCCGTCCAATCCATTCTGCTGCCCCTGTCTAAGGATTACAGAACAAAGGGCGGCGTGTTCTAACACGCCGCGGGCCGTCAGGCATGCCGTCTGCGCAGAGGCGGATCGGAAAACGTGCGCCTTACTTGGAAGCAGCGTCCACCGCGGTGCCTGACTGCTGCTGCAATTCCTTCAGCTTCTTTTCCAGGAAAGGCAGGCTCGCGACTGCGGCGCAATTCGTCTGATGGGTGACCGCGTCTTTCTGCACCTGCGCCCAACGGGCGTCGGCATCCTGTTTAGTCCAGGGGCGTCTGGTTTCCGGATTGAACCCACCCTGTGCCGCCAGATTATCGAGCGAGCGGCGGTAATCCTGCAAATTGAGCACGCGATCGCGCTGCTCGAAATAGAAA
>JBKPIZ010000305.1:0-3209 GCA_046730495.1 Pseudomonadota bacterium | reverse complement strand
ACGGCGATAGCGCCGGAAAGGTCAAGATCGAACTCATCCGCAAGGATACCGGCGGCATCGCGCCCGATGTCGCCAAGCGGCTGGCGCAAGAAGTCATCGTGCGCGACCATGCCGACCTTCTCGGCGGCTTTGTGCTTACCCCCAATGCGCTGGCCGCGGCCGACGTCTCTGCCGAAGCGAAAAAATTCATGGTGGTGATGAACGCGGCGACCTCGATTATCACCACGAAATCTCCCTACATCGCGCGTACCTCGGTGACGACACCGCAACTCAATCACACGCTGGGGACATGGGCCGCCAAAAACGGGATCAAAAGAATCTACACAATGGTCTCTGATTACGGTCCCGGCATTGACGCCGAGACCTGGTTCCAGAAAGGCTTCAAAGACGGCGGCGGCGAGATCGTCGGCTCGGTGCGCTTCCCGGTCGCCAATCCGGACTTCTCCGCCTTCGTCCAGCGCGCCAAGGATTCAAACCCGGACGCGATCTATATCTGGGTGCCCGGCGGCGCACAGCCGGCGGCGATCGGCAAAGCGCTGGCGGAGCGCGGCATCGACACGGTGAAGACCAAGATTTTAGGGCAGGACGCGCTCACCGCCGAAACCGCGCTCAAAAGCATGGGCGACGCTTCACTCGGAATCATCACGGTGTCGAACTATGACTACAATCTCGCCTCGCCGATGAACAAGGCGTTCGTGAAGGCATACAACGACGAATTCCATCGTAATCCCGACTTCTTTGCGGTCGGCGGCTATGACGGCATGCATCTGATTTACGCTACGCTGCAGAAGACCGGCGGCAAGACCGACGGCGATGCGCTGATCGCGGCCGCCAAAGGCATGGTTTGGGAAAGCCCGCGCGGCCCGATGTCGATCGATCCGGAAACCCGCGACGTCGTCCAGATCGTTCACATCTCCAAGGTCGAAAAGGTCGGCGGCGAATTACGCAATGTCGAGATCGACAAGGTGCCGAACGTCAAAGATCCCGGCCATATGACGCAGTGAATTTGGAACGCCGCGGGATCATGAGTCGGCAGTAACAGAGCGACGGCGGCCGCGCCCGATGCCTCCACTCTTCGGCGTTCTGTTCGATGGCGTCGCCTACGGCATGCTGTTGTTTCTTTTGTCGGTCGGGCTGTCGGTCACGCTCGGCATGATGAACTTCGTCAACCTGGCGCATTGCAGCTTCGCCATGCTCGGCGGTTACGTCACGGTCACGCTGATGAATTGGCTCGGCTGGCCGTTTTTTGCGACACTGCCGGCCGCGTTCGTGGCCGCCGCCGCGGCCAGCGTCGTGCTGGAGCGCGCATTCTTCCGCCGTTTTTATAGTGCCAGCGACCTCGAACAGTGCCTGTTGACGATCGGCATCGTCTTCGTCTCGATCGCGGCGGCGGCCTACATCTACGGCACCGACCAGCAGCCGGTTCAGTTGCCGGCGTGTTTGCGCGGCTCGATTGCTTTTGCCGGCTTGAATTTCGCGGTCTATCGGCTGTTCCTCATCGCCATAGCGGTGGTTATCACGGTCGTGCTCGTCGCCACCCTGGAGATGACGCGCTTTGGCGCGCAAGTCCGCGCCGCCGTCAACAATCAGCGCATGGCGCGCGGGCTCGGCATTAATGTCGATGCACTGTTTGCCGTCACTTTCGCGCTTGGCAGCGGGCTTGCCGGGCTCGGCGGCGCACTGGCCATCGACCTGGTCGGCCTCGACCCGTCGTTCGCCTTCACTTACCTGATCTACGTCCTAATCGTCGTCTCGGTTGGCGGCCTGGGTTCGATCAGCGGCTCGCTTGCCGCCGCGATGCTTCTCGGCGTCAGCGATATCGCCGGCAAATATTATGTGCCGGCCATCGGCTCAATCCTGATTTATTTGGTCATGACGGTGCTGATCATGCTGCGCCCCACCGGGATTTTCGGGAGGCGCTAGCGTGGCCAACACAACGATCGCCGAGCCGCGCCATTACCTGCAGGCGCAGATGCGTTGGCGCTGGGGTGAAATCGCCTTTTGGCTCGCCACGCTGCTGCCCTTTATCGTCGCACCCGACTATTTGCTGCTGGCGAGCCAAGTCGCCATCGCCGCGCTCTTCGTGCTGTCGCTTGACCTCATTCTCGGCTTCGCCGGCATCGTATCGCTCGGACACGCCGCTTATTTCGGCACTGGCGCCTACACCGCCGGGCTGATTTCGAAATGGGGCTGGGGCGAGCCACTCACCGGACTTGTCATTGCCGCAGTGGCGGCCGGCTTATTCGGCTATGTGACGAGTTTCATCATTGCCCGGTTTCGCCACCTGCCATTGATCATGATCACGCTCGGCATCGGCCTGTTGCTACAGGAATTGGCAAACAGTGCGAGTTGGCTCACCGGCGGTTTCGATGGCCTGCAAGGCATCCATACCTGGCCGATTCTCGGCAGATTCCGTTTCGATCTCTACGGCTACACCGCGTATGGCTATGCGCTCGCCGCGCTGTTTGTGATCTTTCTCGGCGCGCGGCTGCTCATTCATTCGCCGTTCGGCCTGGCATTGCGCGGCATCCGGGACAACAGCCAGCGCATGCGCGCGATCGGCGCAGCGACGCATTCGCATATCCGCACGATCTATACGATCGCGGCAATGATTGCGGGCGCGGCCGGCGCCATCCTGGCGCAAACCACCGAAACCGTCTCGCTCGAAGTGTTGGGCTTTCAGCGTTCGGCCGATGTGCTGGTCATGCTCATTCTCGGCGGCACCGGCCGTCTCTACGGCGGTCTCTTGGGCGCTGTCGTATACATGGTCGCGCGCGATCAATTTTCCGGGCTTAATCCGCAATACTGGTACTTTTGGATCGGGCTTCTCTTGATCGCGGTGGTGGTGGTGTTGCCGAACGGGCTCCTTGGCGGGCTTTCTCTCCTGACGCGGCGTGCGAAGGCGGAACCGTGAGTGAGAGCGCGCTGGCCGCTCGCGGCGTCGACAAGCGATTTGGCTCACTCGTCGTCGCTGCCGACGTCAATCTGACGCTGCCGCCCGGCGCGCGTCATGCGCTGATCGGCCCGAACGGCGCTGGCAAGACCACCCTAATCAACCTAATGACCGGTATGTTGCGTCCCGATGGTGGCCAAATCCTGCTTGGCGGCGAGGACGTCACCGCGCTCGCCCCCGAAGAGCGGGTGCGGCGCGGCCTTGCCCGAACCTATCAAATCAATTCGCTGTTTCCGCATCTGACTGCGCTCGAATC
>JBKPIZ010000304.1:0-12650 GCA_046730495.1 Pseudomonadota bacterium | reverse complement strand
CGAGCGCGGTCTTGATCAGGCCGGCAATTGCAGCGGCCTGTTCAGGGTGACCGATATTGGCCTTAACGGAGCCAATCGCACAGTACTGGTTGCGTTTGGTCTCGTTCCGAAACGCCGTCGTCAGCGCTTCGATTTCCAATGGATCGCCGACGGTCGTGCCGGTTGAGTGGCATTCGACATAGCCGATACTGTCCGGGCTTGCGCCAGCCGCTTTGAGCCCATCCACCACGGCCTGGGACTGCTGGCCTAGGCTGGGCGCAGTGTAGCTAATTTTGGCCGAACCATCGTTGTTCGTGGCCGTTCCCTTGATAACTGCAAAGATGTGATCGCGATCAGCAATCGCCTGCTGTAACGGCTTGAGCAACACGGCGCCGACACCGCTGCCAAAGATCGTCCCCTGGCCAACCGAGTCGAAGGGGCGACAGTGCCCGTCGAGCGAATAGAGATTCCGCTTTTCCGCCAGGTATCCCTGCACCTGCGGGACACGAACCGCCGAGCCTCCCACCAACATCATATCGCATTCATCGAATCTCAAGTTCTGGCAGGCCTGGTGGACCGCCACCAAAGATGACGAACACGCCGACTGAATCGTAAAGCTGGGGCCCCTCAGGTTGAGCTTAAAGGAAACACGGGTGCTCAAGAAATCCTTGTCGTTATTGATGTGCGTAGCGCTTGCGGTCTGACCGGGAAAATCGGCGTGGCGCACTTTTGCGATCAGATAACTTGATACGACGCCACCGGCGGCCGAAAGAACACCGACCTTTCCCGGGTAATTTATCGGGTCATAACCGGCGTTTTCGAACGCCTCCCAGCATACTTCGAGGAACAGGCGCTGCTGCGGATCCATCAACGCGGCGTCTTTGGGCGAGTAGCCGAAGAACCCGGCGTCGAACATTTCGACGTCGCGCAACACAGGCGCCGCTTTGACGTAATTGGGATTCGCTACCAAAGCCGGGGCGACGCCGGCTTGCACAAGCTCTTGGTCGGAAAAAAATGTGATCGACTCGACGCCGTCACATAGATTGTTCCAGTATTCTTCAGCGGTAGCCGCCCCGGGGAATCGACAAGACAGTCCAATGATCGCAATGTCGACGTTCCGCGGCGGAGCTTTCATACTGACACCTCGGCCATCTCAGCTACGTGGAAGCTAATCCGGGTCCTTTGAACGCGTGTTCGCCTTGTCGGCTTTCCGTAGAGCATTCAATGCATCAAATACGGTGGCCAGCATTGCTTCTTGTGCCTCGATCAATTGAACGGAAGCCGATGACACTTTCGGCAATATTTCTTTATACGCGTCTTCCACTTTCTTTTCGAAATCGCTGTCGAGGGAATCTCTCAATGTTCGCGACCGATCTAGGATCATCATCAGAGCTTGGAATTGACGTAAGGCGAAATTCTCGGTCGGTTTCACATTGCTGGCATCGGTAACGTACTTTTTTGCGATCTCAAGTACGTCGCGTTGGAAGGACAGCCACGGCAATGTCAGCAAAATCAAATTTCTAAAGGTATCTTCATCAATCTGAGGCTGATCTGGTTTGCTGTCGTTTGGCATGTCAACGCCCTTTCAACCAACTTCCAACCAACTTCCAACCAACTTCGCTGTGGATCTCCAGCGTAACGGCGCTACACCCTCAGCGCGCCACCTATTTGGAGCTGCATCAGTTTTCGGATCGGGACAACGAGGCTCTTTTGCTCTGAGGCCTTGTCATTTTCGCAGGTCTATTTGAGGACGGTTGCCACGACCGGGTTCGCAATCCGCCGCACAGGATAGCGCACCACGGACCGCACAGTAAACCGCACCTGCCAAGCCGGCCATCTCCATGACAGCGATCATTTGGAAAAGGCGGGCGATGAGCCAGGTGATCGCTAACCGTGGCGTTAGGCTCTTCGATCGCGCCCCTGTCGCAATAATTGACGCGACAGGACACAACCGCTTTTTTGTTACAAGCTACCTAGAGCTGTTAAAACGACATTGACCAAGGCCGCCGCGGGGTCGACCGACGCCAGATCTCCGCCACTACCGCCGGCGTCATTTGATCAAACGCCCAAAGTGCTATTAAGCTGTGGTCTTTGTAATCCTCAAGCAAATACCGCCCGTTCCGTGCCTGCAGTTGCCTACCCACGGAGCAGAGATACCCAGGAGGAAGATATGGCCAAAGAGACAGGATCCTCTCAACATCGGACAGGAGCGCCAAATCGGACTGCCGAGCAAATGATGAAAGTGGCAAATTTGACGCCTTTGGGAATCATGCATCACGCCAGCAAACACGTTACCGCCGCCCTTACATTTACGCGGAAACTGAGCCAAGCCACGGATTTGCACGACAGAATGAGAATTCACGCCGAGCATGCGCAAATGCACATCGAATTGTTCAATGAGCGTGCAAAACACCTCGGCGACGCGATGGCGGTGGCCAGAAACCTCGTCGGCGCCGTCGCCTCACAAATGCGCCTGCACCAACATCTTGGTGAGGCGGCGGGCAAGTCGTCCGAGCACAAACCGGCCGAAGGGGAGGGCCATGCACGCAGTTCGCGCTCTAAACGTTAGCTGAAGAGCGACGGAATCAACCGTGAAACACGCAGTTGGGCAGGCCATGCCTGTTCCAAAACCTGCCAAACGCGAAACGCGAAGATAGGAGCCAGCGTGGCGGATATAATGCAGGCCGATAGCGACGATTTCAGTCAGGACGAACACCGCAAAACGAAGGCCGGTCAAATGTCCTTGCACGGGATGCCGTCAATGGACGAGATCTGGGGCTGGCACAAAAAACTCGCGACGATGGGGACGCGATACACCGGCAGTGACGGTCAATCCGGCTTTATCGACTGGCTGAAACAGAAATTCTCGGCCGTGCCGGGTTTTCAGCTCTATACGGATACGATCTTTTTCGACCGCTGGCTGGCGGAGCCGAAGGATTGCTCACTGTCAATTCATGATCCCGCGGCGGGTCTCAACGAGTCGGTGGACATCAGCTACTACTACCCCTACTCGGGCAATACGGGATCGACTGCAATTAGCGGCAGGCTGGTTGACCTCGGCCTGTTCGAGCCAGCCTGGTACACGCCGGCATTCTGGGCTCGCGCGACCGGCGCCATCGCGCTCGTGCGGGTGCCTCCGTGCGTCTTCACGCTCGACTTCGGACAGGTTCCAACTGGCGGTTTCGTGTCTCGGCAGGCCTCGCCGGATGCACTCGACGCTGTGGCCGACTATCTGGAGGACTCCTGGTCGGTGACCAATCCGGCGTTCCAGATGTTCGACGTCGTGCCGTTGCTGGACGCGAGGCAGGCCGGCGTTCTCGGGGTGATCTGCGTCTGGACGGGGATGTCGGATGACCAAATCGCTAATCAGTACAACCCCATGACTACGGGGTACCCGAACGCCCAAGGCGTGCCGATGCTCAGTGACCCCGGGTGCCCAGCATTATGGGTCGGTGATGACACCGGCGATTGGCTTGCCACCCGCGCAGCAGTCGGCCAGTCCACTGTTACGCTGAAGCTAAAAGCCTCCATTACACAAAACGCGACCACCGAAACGATATGGGGTGTGCTGCCGGGCTCCGGTGCCGACCACGACCGCGGCCTGATCGTGAATACACATACTGACGGCCCGAATGTGCCCGAGGAGAACGGCGCATTGGGCCTGCTCGCGCTGGCGAAATACTTCTCCCAGCACCAGCACCGCCGTGACCTGTACTTCGTGATGGTGACCGGACACTTCCAGCTTGCGCAAAAGGCGTTCAACCAGGACATCCCGAACGCGCGGTTTGTGGGCGGCAAGGACGCGACCAGCCGGTGGATGAATGACCATCCCGCGATCTACCAGAAGGCGGTCGCCGGTTTGACGATGGAGCACCTCGGCTGCAAGAGGTGGGCCGATAACGCCAATGGCCAGTACGAGTGGACCGGTGAGTATGAGTGGGGCGCCACCTACACGACCCAGCGGCAGGGCTCGCTGAACCCGATCAACCTCGAACAGCGGGCCTTTCTCAACGCGGTCTGGAGAACGAATCATCAATCCGGCGCCATCGCCCGCCCGGTTGTCACGCTGCTGCCGACGCCGATTTTCTTCGGCGAAGGCGCGCCGCTCTACGCTGGCGGACTCGGCACGGTTGCGCTGTGTGCGCTGCCGTCGTACCTGCTGCAGGCCGGTTCCCGGACTGACGCGAAGAACCTGAACCTCGACAAGCTCGATAAGGCCCTGATCTACGGCCAGATCGTCAGCTTCGCTCGAACGATCAGGACGTTGGACGCACAGCCGACAAGCGCCTTCTAAAGCGAGTCCTGCTGCGGCGCAGCTGCGACCCCTCGGGACATGCACCGCAGGCTAAGACCAGCTAGAATCTGTCCAGGAGGCACAGGTGCTGCGGCTTTCAAATTCAAGTAAGCGCTATTCCGGCGGGCTGCGATGAAGACGATTGCGGACTGGCTCAGCCAAGTCGGTATGCACGAGTACACCCAGCGCTTTGCCGAAAACGGTATTGATCTTGATATTCTGACTGAGCTGACCGACCAGGATCTTGAAAAGATCGGTGTCACCTCGCTTGGCCATCGTCGAAAGCTATTGCGCGCGATTGCCAATCTCAAAGCGGCCGAGCAAGTCGCAGCCGGGTCTGCGGTTGCCGTTGCGCCACCTGTGCCGCGATCCGCGGATACGGCCGAGCGCCGGCAAGTCACCGTGATGTTCTCGGACCTCGTTGGTTCGACCGCACTCGCCGCTCGGATGGATCCCGAAGACCTGCGGGAGCTCATCTCGGCCTATCACAAATGTGTCGCGGAAGCCGTGGGCCGTTTCGGCGGTTTCGTCGCGCAATATCTCGGCGACGGCGTGCTCGTATACTTTGGCTATCCCGAGGCCCACGAGGATGACGCCGAGCGTGCGGTGCGCGCGGGACTGGAGGTCATCGCAGACCTTGGCGCAATAGAAACGCCGGCTGCGTTGCAAACTCGCGTTGGTATCGCCACCGGGCTGGTCGTTGTCGGCGATCAGACTGGAGGGGGCGAAGGGCGCGAACGCGGTATTGTCGGCGAGACGCCAAACCTTGCAGCACGTCTGCAGGGTATTGCCGAACCAAATTCGGTTGTCATTGCCGAAGCAACGCGCAGCCTTCTTGGCAATCTCTTTGAGCTAAGGGACCTCGGCTACCGAGAGCTTAAAGGCCTCGCCAAGCCGGTGCGCGCCTGGCTCGCGCTGCGGGAGAGCACTGTCGAAAGCCGGTTCGAGGCAATGCATCCGAGCGGTCTGACCGTATTGGTCGGGCGCGATGAAGAGACCGAGCTGTTGTTGCGGCGGTGGTCGCGGGCGAAGAGCGGCAGCGGTCAGGTGGTGCTGATTTCCGGCGAGCCGGGCATCGGCAAATCCAGGCTCACCGCCGCCCTTCTGGAAGCTGTCGGTCCGGAACCGCATACGCGTTTGCGCTATTTCTGCTCGCCTCAGCACACTGACAGCGCGTTTTATCCGATCGTCGGTCAGATGGAACGTGCGGCCGGATTCTTGTACAACGATACGCCCCAGCAGAAACTCGACAAGCTCGATGCGCCGCTCGCGCAGACGTCGACCTCGATCGAGGACGCCGTGCTCATTGCGGAGTTGCTTTCGCTACCGAACGACGGCCGGCATCCTACGCTCGAGCTGACGCCGCAGCAGCGCCGACAAAAAACCATGGAGGCGCTCACCGCACAAATAGAGAGGCTGTCGCGGCAAAAGCCCGTGATGATGATCTTGGAAGATGCGCATTGGGCCGACCCAACCAGTTTGGAAGCGTTTGGTCGTGCCATCGACCGAATTCGCAGGCTTAGCGTGCTCTTGTTAGTGACATTCCGGCCGGAATTCGACGTGCCGTGGGCCGCACGGCCTTACGTCACTGCCTTGATCGTCAATCGACTCGCAGAGCATGAAGCTGGCGCCATCATCGACCGCATCGCCGGCAACAGATCGCTATCGGCGAGCATTCGCCAAGACATCATCGAGCGTAGCGACGGTATCCCCTTGTTCGTGGAGGAAATGACCAAAGCGGTGCTGGAGGTAGGCGGTGAGATAGCGGCCGAACGCACGGTTGCCGCGGTTCCGTCCCGGGCGCTGGCCGTGCCCGCGAGCCTGCATGCCTCACTCATGGCGCGGCTCGACCGGCTCGGAGCCCCGGCCAAAGAGCTGGCGCAGATCGCGGCCGCAATCGGCCGCGAGTTTTCGCATCCCCTGCTCGCCTCGGTCGCGCGCCAGCCGGCGGCGGAGCTGGAATCGGCGTTGAATCGTCTCGTTATGGCTGGATTGCTGTTCCGACGTGACGAGCCCCCGCATGCGACCTATTTGTTCAAACACGCCCTCGTGCAGGACGCGGCGTACGGCACCCTGCTGCGTGAGCCACGACGCACGTTGCATGCCCGCATCGCCGAAACCATCGAGAGCGAATTCGCCGACATCGCCGAGAACAGGCCGGAATTGTTGGCGAGGCACTGGACCGAGGCCGGCGTGATCGAGAAGGCCGCGTTCCTCTGGGGTAAAGCGGGACAGCGATCGCTGGCGCGGTCGGCGCTAGTCGAGGCCGCCGAGCAGCTGAGGCGGGCGCTCGACCAGATTGCGACCTTGCCAAGCACGCCAGTGCTGCGTGGCGAACAGATCAAGCTGCAGATCGCGCTTGTCAACGCGCTCATGCATGTCAAAGGCTACGCGGCGCCTGAGCCCAAAGCGGCGGTTGAACAAGCGCGTCAATTCATCGAGCGAGCGGAAGCGCTCGGAGAACCTCCCGAAGACCCCCTGATGCTGTTCTCCGCTCTTTATGGCGTCTGGGCCGCAAGCTATGTGGCGTTCAACGGCGACGTTACGCGCGAGCTTGCATCGCAATTTGTGGCAATCGCGGAAAAGCAAGACCAAATCGTCCCGCTGATGATCGGTCATCGGCTGATGGCTAATTCACTGATGTTAACCGGAGAGATCGCCAAAGGCCTAGAACATTACAATCAGGCATTCGCATTTTACGATCCTGCCAAGCACCGGTCGCTCGCGACGCGGTTTGGTCAAGACGTCGGCGTATCAATCTTTGTCTACCGGGCGTTGGCCCAATGGATGCTCGGCTATCCCGACACCGCGCTGGCGGACGCCAATCACGCGGTCGAGGACGCGCGCGCGGGCGGACAGGCAGGCACTTTAATGTATGCGCAGTTCCACACGTCGCTGACGAATGTTCTCTGCGCAAACCACGCAGCAGCAATCGAGCAATCCGATGAAGTCGTCCGCCTGGCAGACGAGAAGAATGCGGCAATATGGAAAGCATTGGCAACGATGCAAAAAGGCTGCGTATTGGCGTTGTCCGGCAAGGCTTCGGAGGGAATTGAGATGATCACCTCCGGCATCGCCACATATAAATCGACGGGCTCACGAGTGTATTTGCCAATCTTTTTGGCGCACTTGGCCAGAGCCTATGCGGAGGTCGACCAGTTTGACGATGCCTGGCACTGCATTGGCGAAACATTAAGCGCGGTGGAAACAACCAAGGAACGCTGGTACGAAGCTGAAATCAATCGCATAAGCGGCGAAATCGCGCTGAAGTTGCCACGACTCGGTCCGCCGCAAGCGGAAATATATTTTGAACGCGCGCTCACAATTGCGCGTGCGCAGCAAGCGAAGTCCTGGGAACTGCGTGCGGCGATGAGCGTGACGCGGTTTTGGCGCGATCAGGGCATGCAGGAGAAGGCAAAAGCTCTTCTTGCTCCGATATACGGCTGGTTCACCGAGGGCTTCGATACGCACGACTTGAAACAAGCGAAGGCGTTATTGGCAGAGATATCTTGACGATGCTTTTGACCCGGTGGCGTGACTGTGATCGACGCCGGAAAAAAATCAAACGCCGCGCTAATTCTTCAGCCGATAGCCGGTCTTGAAGAACCAGGAAACGATCGCCATGCACAGCGCAAGGAAGCCAAGCGTGATGGCCACGCTCAGTCCGACATGGACGTCGGCGATATCGAAAAAGCTCCAGCGGAAGCCTGAAATCAAATAGACCAGCGGATTGAATAGCGTGACCGTACGCCAGAACGGCGGCAACACGCTCGTTGGATAAAAGGTGCCGCCGAGAAACGTCAAAGGCGTGATGATCAGGAGCGGCACGATCTGCAGCTTCTCGAAATTGTCGGCCCATAGTCCGAGAATGAAGCCGAACAGGCTGAAACTGACCGCGGTCAGCACCAGGAAAGCTACCATCCAGACCGGGTGCGCGATCTGGATCGGCACGAACAGCCCGGACGTGGCGAGGATGATGCTGCCGAGAATGATCGATTTGCTCGCCGCCGCTCCGGCATAGCCGAGCACGATCTCGAACGGCGAGACCGGCGCCGAGAGCATCTCGTAGATCGTGCCGACGAAGCGCGGGAAATAGATGCCGAAGGCGGCGTTGGTGACGCTCTGCGTCAACAGCATCAGCATGATCAAGCCCGGCACGATAAACGAGCCGTAATTGACTCCCTCGATCTGGGTGATGCGCGAGCCGATCGCGGCGCCGAACACAATGAAATAAAGCGAGGTCGAGATCACCGGCGAGACGATGCTCTGAAACAGGGTGCGGCCGGTCCGCGCCATTTCATACATATAGATGGCTCGCACGGCATAGAGGTTCATCGACGTTCCCTCACCAGGCCGACGAAAATGTCCTCGAGCGAGCTTTGCGTCGTCCGCAAATCCTTAAAGCGAATGCCGGTGCGCTGCAGATCGTCGAGCAGCGCCGTGATGCGGGTATGCTCGCCTTTGGTATCGTAGGTGTAAGTCAGTTCGCTGCCGCCGGCGCCGAGACTGAGGCCGTAGCTCTCGAGTTCCGCCGGCACCGCGGCCAGCGGATCGCGCAGCTCCAGCGTCAGCTGTTTCTTGCCGAGCTTGCGCATCAGCTCGGCCTTGTCTTCGACCAGGATGATCTCGCCATGGTTGATGACGCCAACTCGATCGGCCATCTCCTCGGCTTCTTCGATGTAGTGGGTCGTAAGAATGATGGTGACGCCGGACGCCCGCAGCGAGCGCACCAGCTGCCACATATCTTTGCGCAACTCGACGTCGACGCCGGCGGTGGGTTCGTCAAGAAAAAGAATCTGCGGCTCGTGCGCCAGCGCCTTGGCGATCATCAGCCGGCGTTTCATGCCGCCGGACAGCATGCGGATCTTGTCGCTCCGCTTGTCCCACAATGAAAGCTGCTTGAGCACCTTGTCGATGTAATCGGGATTGGCGGGCTTGCCGAACAGCCCGCGGGAAAAGCGCAAGGTCGCCGGTGGCGTTTCGAAGGCATCGGTGGTCAATTCCTGCGGTACCAGGCCGATGAGAGACCGCGCCGCGCGATAGTCGGAAATGATGTCATGTCCGTCTACCTTCACGGTGCCCGAAGAAGGGTTGACGATGCCGCAGATGATGCCGATCAGCGTTGTCTTGCCGGCGCCATTCGGGCCGAGCAGCGCGAAAATTTCGCCGTGGCGGATGTCCAGATTAATGTTTTTGAGCGCCTGGAATCCGGAGGCGTAAATCTTGTCGAGACGCGAGACGGAAATGGCGGGCGTCGTGGTGGGCATCATGCTTGGCTTAGGATTCGGCTGAACTTCTTAGCGCGTCACGATCCGTTGCGGCCAGCGAAACTTGCGGCGCGGCTATGCGTTGAGAGCGTAACGCGGTCGCCATGACTCGTCTCACGCTGCTCCAGCGCTCGGGATCGCGTTTAAGAGAGAGCATCCAGGAGAGCACCTATGCCCGATATCCGCCAAAGCGCCGGCATTTGCACGCAAATTAATGTGGTGAAGCTACCCGCCGATAACCAGGACGAAGTCGTCAAGCTGATGATTGAGCGTGCGCGTTTCATGGCCAAACAGCCGGGATTCGTCTCGGTGAATCTGCACCGCAGCAAGGATGGCAGCCATCTCGTCAATTACGTGCAGTGGGCCAGTGCCGACAAGCTCGCCGCCGCGCATCACGCGCCTGAGTTCCGCAAAAAATGGCCGCGGTTCGGCGAGCTGGTGAAAGAGGCCGATCCGTGCCTCTACGACGTCGTGCACGTCGAAGCCGCGTAGACCATTTCAGTCATCATTGCGAGCAGCAAAGCAAATCCCGCTCCCCAACCTTCCGCCGCTGGCGGGGGAGGGAAGGGTGGGGGCCGCTAGATCCAAGGCCGCGCGCCTTTGGCCTCGTGCTCGAAGCGCTCGATCTTGTCCTGCTTGCGCAGGGTCAGGCCGATATCGTCGAGGCCGTTCAGCAGCACGTGCTTACGATGCGGTTCGATGTCGAACCTGACCACGCGGCCGTCGGGGCCGCGGATTTCCTGCTTCTCCAGATCGATGCTCAGCGTCGCATTGGCGCCGCGTTCGGCATCGTCGAACAGTTTATCCAGGTCCTCCGGCGAGACCTTGATCGGCAGCACGCCGTTCTTAAAGCAGTTGTTGTAAAAAATGTCGCCGAACGAAGTCGAGATCACGCATGTGATGCCGAAGTCCTTGAGCGCCCATGGCGCATGTTCGCGCGAGGAGCCACAGCCGAAATTGTCACCGGCCACCAGGATCCTGGCCTTGCGGTAGGCCGCTTTGTTGAGCACGAAATCCGGATTTTCGCTGCCGTCGTCGCGATAGCGCTTCTCGGCAAACAGGCCCTTGCCAAGCCCGGTGCGCTTGATCGTCTTGAGGTATTGTTTGGGGATGATCATGTCGGTGTCGACATTGATCATCTTCAGGGGCGCGGCGACGCCTTCGAGCACGGTGAACTTTTCCATAACGGTCCTGCAGCCTTAGATCGTGTGGCGGACTGATGCCGCCTTGGTAATGAAGCTTTGGCCGGCGGCGGTCAAGTCTGGGCCGTTGCCTGCTCCGACAGCTTGAATTTCGATTCGCGATCGAGCGTGCACACCTGAATGTGGTACTCGGTGTAATATTTCTCCCGCGCCAATTTCTGCGCCGCGCGATGTTCGGGATTGGTCTGCCAGGCGCGCTGTCCCTCTTCGTGCGCGAACTCGACGATGGCAACGCGCTCGCCGTCGTTAGCGTAAAAGTCCTTGTGCGAGACGTAGCCCGGCATCGTTTGCGCCAGTTCTTTCATGCGGTTGGCGAGCGCAACATAGTCCTCGCGCAGCCCGGGCTTTAGCCGCGAGCGAAACACGGTCACGATCATGGTTTGCTCCTCTATCAGCTTTGTTTTTCGTATCTGGGCACATCGGCGATTTTCGTGACCCATGGCTGCGCCGAACGCCACCAGATTTGCCGTCTCGGCACGAACTGATCGCGCTGGTGCAAGATGCCGACGCGCAGCATGTACAGCGGCTGGACGCCGTCGCCGACCGTTGTCGAATAAAGCGGCGAGCCGCAAGTACCGCAAAAAGCTTGCACCCGCGGATTGCCGCTGTCTGCGGTGGTCTTCACATAGATCGCCGGTTTGCCGGTGACCTTCAACATCGCGCCCGGCGCCCGGACCGAGACCCGGAACGTGGTTCCGGTTGCGGTCTGGCAGTCGGTGCAATGGCACATATTGGTATTTTCCGGATCGGCCTCGGCCTCGATTCTGATCGCGCCGCAGGCGCACGCGCCGTCAACTCTCATCGGATCGCTCCCTTGGATGGCTCGGCCGCTGCCTCGATCGCCGCCATATCGGCGTCGGTCAGGCCGAAATGATGGCCGATCTCATGCACCAGCACATGTTTGACGATGGCGCCAAGCGTCTCGTCGTGTTCGGCCCAATAATCGAGAATGGGACGGCGATAGAGCCAGATCATATTTGGCATCTGGACCGGCGCGCTTTCCGAGCGGAACGGCAGGCCAACGCCATGAAACAAGCCGAGCAGGTCGAACTCGGTTTTGGCGCCCATCTCGTCGAGCACCTCGTCGGTCGGGAAATCGTCAACCCGAATGACGACATCGGCGGCGAGATCGCGAAATCGCTGCGGCAAGCGCCGAAACACCTCGCCGGCCAGGACTTCGAGCTCGGCCAGCGACGGCGCCTTGGTTGCCCGCCAGGCGAGCGGATCGGAGACAAGATCGGCCATAATGGCAATGTAATGTAGATTTGGCTTCACCGCCCGTCTCCGCGAAAGCGGGGACCCTGTTGCTGGATTCCCGCTTGCGCGGGAATGAGCGGAAAAAGGTAAACTCCCTCGATGACCAAGCTTAAGCTTCCAACCAAGTTGGCTCTCGCCGCACTGCTTATCGGTGCGGCGCTCCCCACGCAGGCGCAACAGACCTCGCCGATCGCGGAGCCGAGCCTGACGACGCCGCCGGCCGTGCCTGCCGGGCGCCGCATCGAGATCCATCCGCGGCCGCTGCTCTATCGCCGTTGCGTCGATTGGTACGAATTGCAGCACCGGCCGAGCGGCACGGTGCTTTACCCGCAGATGCGCTGCTGGTGGGTGCGGGGGTGATCGTCATTCCGGGGCGCGGGCGGTAGCCCGAGAGCCGGGAATGACGAAAGTTAATTCCACTCGCGCACGTCGACGAAATGTCCGGCGACCGCGGCGGCGGCGGCCATGGCCGGCGACACCAGATGGGTGCGGCCCTTATAACCCTGGCGGCCCTCGAAATTGCGGTTCGAGGTCGAGGCGCAGCGCTCGCCGGGCGCGAGCTTATCGGGATTCATCGCCAGACACATCGAGCAGCCCGGTTCGCGCCATTCGAAGCCGGCTTTGACGAAAATCTTGTCGAGGCCCTCGGAC
>JBKPIZ010000303.1:0-13098 GCA_046730495.1 Pseudomonadota bacterium | reverse complement strand
AGCCCCTATAAGCCGCGTCGCCGGGCGGCGGCGCGGTCCTGACGCTGACGCGCTTGGCCCCTCTTCACCCCGCGCCCGCACGCAGGGGAATAAGGGGGGATTGTGGGCCATCTCGGCCTCGATGACCTCTGCATTACGTCGGCTCAAGGCCGACAGAATGGAAAACATCATGGATTTCGTCGATAGCTTCAAATGCCTTCGCCCGCTGAAGGTCGGCTCCAAAACCTATGCCTATTTCAGCCTTCCGGCGGCGGAGAAAAACGGGCTGAAAGGAATCTCGCGGCTGCCGTTCTCGCTCAAAGTGCTGTTGGAAAATTTGCTGCGCAATGAGGATGGCCGCTCGGTGACCAAGGAGGACATTCAGGCGGTCGCACAATGGCTGAAGAATCGGACGTCGGATCGCGAAATCGCCTTCCGCCCCGCGCGCGTCCTGATGCAGGACTTCACCGGCGTTCCGGCGGTCGTGGACCTCGCCGCCATGCGCGACGCCATGGAGCATCTCGGCGGCAATGCCAAGAAAATCAATCCGCTGGTGCCGGTCGATCTCGTCATCGATCATTCGGTGGCGGTGAACTTCTTCGGCCAGCGCGATTCGTTCAAGCGCAACGTTGAAGAAGAATACAAACAAAATCAGGAGCGCTACCGATTCCTGAAATGGGCGCAGCAGTCATTCGAGACTTTCCGCGTCGAGCCGCCCGGCACCGGCATCTGCCATCAGGTCAACCTGGAAAATCTGGCGCAGACGGTCTGCGGCACGAAAGCGGCGATCAAATTCCCCGACAAATCAAGCGCCAGCGAGCTCGCCTTCCCGGATACCGTGGTCGGCACGGATTCGCATACCACGATGGTCAACGGGCTCTCGGTGCTCGGCTGGGGCGTCGGCGGCATCGAGGCCGAGGCGGCAATGCTTGGCCAGCCCTATTCGATGCTATTGCCGGAAGTGATCGGAGTTCGGCTCAATGGCAAGCTCAAAGAGGGCGTCACCGCGACCGACCTGGTTCTCACCGTGACGCAAATGCTGCGCAAGCGCGGCGTGGTCGGCAAATTCGTCGAATATTTCGGTCCCGGCGTTGCCGGCTTGACTATCGCCGACCGGGCGACGCTCGGAAATATGTCGCCCGAATATGGCGCGACCTGCGGCTTCTTTCCGATCGATGACGACACCATCCGTTATCTGAGCGATACCGGCCGTCCGGCGGACCGGATCGCGCTGGTCGCCGCCTATGCCAAAGCGCAGGGCATGTATCGCACCAAGAATACGCCGGATCCGCTATTCACCGACGTGCTCAAGCTCGAACTCTCTTCGGTCGAGCCGTCGCTCGCCGGCCCGAAACGGCCGCAGGACCGCATTGCGCTCAAAGAGGTCAAAAGCGGCTTCGTCCAGGCGATGGACAAGGAATTCAACAAGGCCGGCGAATTGGATAAGCGCGTTCCCGTCGAAGGACGCTCGCATACGCTCGGCCACGGTGACGTCGTCATCGCCGCCATCACCTCCTGCACCAACACGTCTAATCCGTCAGTGATGATCGCGGCGGGCTTGGTGGCCAAAAAGGCGGTCGAGAAGGGGCTCACGGTCAAACCGTGGGTCAAGACTTCGCTGGCGCCCGGCTCGCAAGTGGTGGCGGAGTATTACGAGAAGTCCGGCCTGCAGAAATCGCTCGATGCACTCGGCTTCAATCTCGTCGGCTTCGGCTGCACCACCTGCATCGGCAATTCAGGCCCGCTGCCGGAGGAAATTTCAGAGGCCGTCAACAAAAACGATCTGGTTGCCGCGGCGGTGCTCTCCGGCAATCGCAATTTCGAGGGCCGCGTGAATGCCGACGTGCGGGCCAATTACCTTGCCTCGCCGCCGCTGGTCGTCGCTTATGCGCTCGCCGGCTCGATGCAGATCGATGTCGCCAAGGCGCCGCTCGGCACCGATAAGAACGGCCGCAAGGTCTATTTGCGCGATATCTGGCCCACCAGCCGCGAGATTGCGTCGGTTATGCGCAAGAGCATCAGCAAGCAGATGTTCACGCGCAAATATGCGGACGTGTTCAAGGGCGACGCGCTGTGGCGCAAGATCGCGGTCAAGGGCGGATTGACGTTCAAGTGGGACGATCGCTCCACCTATGTGCAGAACCCGCCTTACTTCGACGGCATGCCGAAACGCAGCCAGCCGATCGAGGACATCGTCGACGGCCGCATCCTCGGCCTGTTTCTGGATTCGATCACGACCGACCACATTTCTCCGGCGGGATCGATCAAGGAGCAGAGCCCGGCCGGCGAATATTTACGCGATCATCAGGTTCGGCCACGCGACTTCAATCAATACGGCACACGGCGCGGCAATCATCAGGTGATGATGCGGGGCACGTTCGCCAATATTCGGATCAAAAATCAGATGGTGCCCGGCGTCGAGGGCGGTTACACGATTCATTACCCTTCGCGTCAGCGCATGGCCATTTACGATGCGGCGATGCGTTACCGGTCGGAGAACGTGCCGCTGGTGGTGTTTGCCGGCAAGGAATACGGCACCGGCTCGTCGCGCGATTGGGCGGCCAAGGGGACGGTGCTGCTCGGTATCCGCGCCGTGATCGCGCAGTCGTTCGAACGCATCCATCGCTCCAATCTGGTCGGCATGGGCGTAGTCCCACTGGTGTTCGAAGAGGGCACGTCGTGGCAAACGCTCGGATTGCGCGGCGACGAGCAGGTCACCATTCGCGGCCTGCATGGCGATCTCAAGCCGCATCAGCGGCTGCAAGCGGAAATCGTGGCCGCCGATGGCGGACTCAAGCGCGTGCCGCTGATCTGCCGGATCGACACCGCCGACGAGCTCGATTATTTCCGAAACGGCGGCATCTTGCAGTATGTGCTGCGGCGGCTCGCTGCTTAGCGCCTTACCTTTTTGCGCAAACGAGATTAACGAGGTGCGCTGCCGTTCGCGCCTCGTTCTCCATTTTCGCGCCTGGCTAGAAGTTTCAGGCCTGAAATGGCCGTCCGGCTCACCGTGAAGTGAGTGGCGGGTGAGTGGAGCGGGCGCTAAAACGCGCGTTCATCGAACCGTCACCAGAGCCGTGAGGCGGAGGTTGGAATGCAAGCTCGCCGTGTCGCGCCGGCGCTCCTCGTTGCGGGCTTCATGATTGCAACCGCCGCCGCCGCTCAAGCGGGTGAGGCCCGCGCGGTCCTCGAGCTCTTTACCAGCCAAGGCTGTTCCTCCTGTCCGCCCGCCGATCGGCTGGTCGGGCAATTCGCCAACGATCCGTCGGTCGTCGCGTTGAGCGTTCCCATCGATTACTGGGATTATCTCGGCTGGCGTGACACGCTTGCCAATCCGGCGCATTCGGCGCGCCAGCGCGCTTATGCGCGCGCGCGCGGCGATGGACAGGTTTACACGCCGCAGATCGTCGTCAACGGTTCGGCCGATGCGCTCGGCAGTGATCAGGGAGCGGTCGAGCGCGCGATTGCGCAAACCGACCGCAAATCCGGCGTGATGTCGCTGCCGGTGGTCCTTGCGGTAAGTAACGGCACACTCAACGTCGGTGTTTCGGGTGCAGACAAGGCGCCCGCTGTCGCGGAAGTGTGGCTATGCCCGCTCGCCAAAGCGGTTCCGGTCGCCATTGGTCGCGGCGAGAACCGCGGCCGCACCGTCACCTACCACAATGTCGTGCGCAGTTGGCTCAAGCTCGGCGCGCTGAGCGCCGCCCAGTCGAACTGGAACGTGCCGATCGCACAGATCAAGGCCGAGGGCATCGACGCCGCCGCGGTCATGGTGCAGGAAGGCAGCCACGACAAACCGGGCATCATTCTTGGCGCCGCGTTGACAGATATCAGGTGACGGATATCGGAACTCGGTATCTGCGGTTCCTCAATCCGAACTTCTGACCTCCGACCTCAAATCTCTGACATCCGACCTCGACCCGAAAGAAAAAGTCCGGCGCAGTGCCGGCCTGAAGGAAAGAGGGGATGAATTGCAGTCACATAGAAGCAGTTAGAAACGAAACTGTGGCCCGGTCCGTCCGCGCCCCGGGGGGCTGGGGGGCTGAGGAATCCGGAACACGATCCGAACCGGGCCCTGAGGCAACAGTCGCTTGTTTCGCAGGCCAGCTTGGCGCGTGCTTGGCCGAAATCGGGCTGCATTATGAAACGGGCTAACGAAGCCGTGATTGGCGCCACTCAAAATGCCGCAGCCCAAAAACATCGAGCTTTTGCGCGCGTAGCGCGCTCGTGTGCACGATTCTCAACTCAGGCTAAGTCCAAATCTGCGGGCCGGATTGCCACATGCGAGAGGGCTTGCCGCCGCGTGGTTCCGGCGCGATCATGACGCCAAGGTGATATGGGCCTGTGGGTCAGGCTCGATCAAACAGGAGGCGCCGTCATGGATTTCGGCGAAATCGATCCAAGCCCGTGGCGCGGGGACGAGCATCGCGCGCACGTCCCCGCTCACGAAGTGACGTTCAGCCGCCGCGAGCTCGACCGGCTCCTGCGGCTTTACGGCCGCAAAGTCGCGGCCGGCGAGTGGCGCGATTACGCCATCGACTTCCTCAAAGACCGCGCGGTTTTCTCCGTGTTCCGCCGCGCCTGTGAAGTTCCAATCTACCGCATCGAGAAAAATCCGCGGCAGGCGCGCCGCCAGGGCGCCTACAGCGTTATTTCGGCGACCGGACACGTCGTTCGCCGCGGTCAGGAACTGGATCGGGTGCTCGGCGCGCTCGACCGTTCACTGCGGGTGGTAGTGGGCTGACGCCATTCGCCCGTTCCCGCGAAGGCGGGAACCGAGGGTTGGCACGGTCGCGCTGACTTGGACTGGATTGCCGCTTTCGCGGCAATGAGCGGAGACTACGGCGCCGTCGTGTCGCCCTCTCCAAGCGCGCGCTGCATCAGCACCGTGTCGAGCCATTTGCCGTGCTTGAAACCGACCGAGCGCAGCGTGCCGATGTGGCGAAAGCCGGCACGTTCATGCAGCGCGATCGAGCCGGTTTGCGCCGAATCGCCGATCACCGCGATCATCTGCCGGTAGCCGCGCTGCGCGCTTGCTGCGATCAAGGCTCGCAACAGTAAAGCGCCGATGCCTTTGCGGTCCATGTCCGGCGCGACATAGACCGAATCTTCGACGCTCCATTTGTAAGCGGGCCGCGTGCGATAGGGGCCGGCATAGGCGTAGCCGGCGACGACACTTTCGATCTCGGCGGTAAAATAGGGATAGCCGTTTTTCAGGAGCGCTGTTTGCCGGCGCAGCATTTCCGCTTCGTTCGGAGGTTCGAGCTCGAACGACGCGGTGCCGTGAAGAACGGCGTCTGCATAGATACGAGTGATCGCTCCGATGTCGCCCGGCGCTGCGGGACAGATGATGACCTTGCCCATCGCGCTAGTGTCCCGATTCCGAAGTTCGTAAGCCCTTGCAGCACGCTCGTACGAACTTCGGAATCGATGAGGACACTAGCAAACTATTCTTAAGTAGTGCCGCCTCTGAACCCGAAGTTCGCATCAGAGGGTTCCGAAAACTTGTGCGAATTTCGGGTTCGCGGCACTAACGAAACTGCCAGAAAACAACCGGCCATGAAATATGCGCCAAAGAAAACGCCCCGGATCAGCTCCGGGGCGTTTCTTGGATTCCGATCAAGTCTGCGTCAGCGGCGATCGCCCATCAGGCGCAGCAGCATCAGGAACAGGTTGATGAAGTCGAGATAAAGCCGGAGCGCGCCCATCACCGCCTTGCGGCCGCCGACCGTCCCGTCGTCCATCGGGCTGTACATTTCCTTGATCGATTGGGTGTCATAGGCGGTGAGCCCGGCGAATACGATGACGCCGATGATCGAGATCGCCCAATCGAGCCCGGTCGATTTCAGGAAGATGTTGACCAGGCTGGCGATGATGATCCCGATCAGGCCCATGAACATGAACGAGCCGATGCTGGTGAGGTCGCGCTGGGTGGTGTAGCCATACAGGCTCAGCGCGCCGAAGGCCGCCGCTGAGATGAAGAACACGCGCGTGATCGAGGCGCCGGTATAGACAAGGAAGATCGACGCCAGCGACAGCCCGAGCAGGCCGGCATAGACGAAGAACAGCATCAGCGCCGTTGCTGGCTGCAGCCGGTTAATGCCAAAGCTCAGCACGAAGACGAGCGCCAGCGGCGCCAGGACCAGAATCCACAACAGCGGGCTCTGGAAGATGGCTTGCCCGAAGGGCGTCAGTTGCAGTCCGGCGGCGGTCTGCACGACCGCGGCGGAGAAGGTCAGCCAAGCAACCACGCCGGTGAGCGCCACGCCCGCGGCCATGTAGTTGTAGACACGGATCATGTAGGCGCGCAGGCCTGCATCGACCGCGACCTGGTCCGCGCGATAGCCGGCGCGGGTGGCCGCGTAATTCCGATCGAGGTCGGACATGGAATTTCCCCTGTTTTGCTCCGGCCCGCAGGCCGGATCTGGCATCCGGCCAAGGCCGGAATTAGCGTGCTGAGAATCTAATGCGAAAGGCGAGCCCGCGCCAGATGGGCAAAAAGCCACATTTCCCGGCCTGTTACAAAGTCTTCATGTTGTTAACGGCCGAAATCTAGAGGTTGCGCAGGACCTCGGCCGGTTTGCGGCCGAGCGCACCGAAAGTGCCGGCAAGGCCGATCACGAGCGTAACCGCGAGCGCGATACCGGCGGTTTCGATCGCCGCGCCGGGCACCCATTCGAACGGAAATTCCATGACGCCGCTGACGACCAAATCGGCGGCCAGCGAGCCCGCGGCGATGGCGAAGACCGCCGTGGCAGACCCGATCAGCAGATATTCAATCGCATAGGCCAAAGTCAGCTGCGCCCGCGTCGCGCCAAAAGTCTTCAGCACCACCGCGTCATAAATGCGAAAGCGCTGGCTCGCCGCGAGCGCGCCGCCGAGCACCAAAGCCGCCGCGAGGAGCGTGATCGCGCTCGCGCCGCGCAGCGCCATGACCAGCTTGCCGACGAGCGCGTCGATCGCATCGAGCGCATCCTTCACCCGCACCGCGGTGACGTTGGGAAAGGCGCTGCCGAGCGCCCTGATCATCTGTGCCTCCTCCGCGGTCGTGCCGCCGTCGGCGAATGTGAGCGTGGCGATGTCGCTGTGCGGAGCGCCGTCGAAAATGCCGGGCGAAAACACCAGCACGAAATTGATGCCGAGATTTTCCCAGTCGACCGCACGTAGATTGGCGATCCGCGCCGTTACGTTGCGGCCGAGCACGTTGACGGTGATGGTGTCGCCGATTTTCAGCTCGAGGTCATGCGCGCTTCTGCTTTCGAGCGAGACGAGCGGCTCGCCGGCATAGGAAGCGTTCCACCATTGCCCGTCGACGATGCGTGACCCTGGCGGCACGGTCCGCGCGAATGTAATGCCGCGGTCGCCGCGCAACACCCAGCGCGACCGGTCAGGCGGCTTGAGATCGTCGGCGTTCACGCCGTTGGCGGCGACGATGCGCCCGCGCAGCATCGGTACCCGCTCGAGCTTTGCTCCCGGCACCTGCTCGCGCACTAACGCATCGAAACGGTCCGCCTGCGCCGCCGGGATGTCGAGGAAGAAGAACGACGGCGCCTTGTCCGGCAGCGCGGCGGCGAATTCCCGATGCAGATTGCCTTCGATCTCCGCAATCGTGATCAGGATTGCAAGCCCGAGCCCAAGCGAGAGCATGGCGCTCGGGGTCAAGGCGCCGGCGCGATGAATATTGGCAACGGCGAGCCGCAGCACGGTTGAATTCTGGCGCGGCGCCCGCCGCGCCGTCGCCATGACCAGCGCCGCAACCAGCCGCAGCAGCACGAACACGGCTGCCGCCGCGGCGAGGAAAAACGCCGCGATGCGGCGATCATAGGTGGTGAACACGGCGAGCGCCGCAAGCAAGGCGACAATCGCTCCGCTTGCGGCGATGTAGCGCGCGCGCGGCCATGACCGCTCGCCGGCAACTTGATCGCGGAATAGCATCGAGACTGAAATGTCGTGAGCGCGGCCGAGCGGCCAGAGCGAAAAGGCGAGAGCGGTCAGCAGCCCATAGGCAACCGATAAGGCCAGCACGCCTGGCTGAACCGCCGGTTCGACCGGCAGCGGAAGAATTGCGCCAAAGAAATACGCAATCACGAACGGCAACGCCGCCCCCAGAGCGGCGCCGATCAGCGTTGCGAACAAGGCAACGGCGATGATCTCAGTGCAGTAGGCCGCGAAAATGCCGCCACCGCTCGCGCCGAGCGCTTTAAGCGTCGCGATCGTATCGCGGTTGCGCGCCAAGTGGTTGGCGACGGCATTGGCGACGCCGACGCCGCCAATCAGCAGCGTGGCCAGCCCGACCAGCGTCAGATATTGCGAAAAGCGCTCGACATTGCGCTCGAGCTGCGGCGAAGCCTTACTGCGGGTGCGGATTTCCCAACCAGCCTCCGGAAATTCGGCTTGCGCTTGCTTCTCCGCCGCGGCGACCGCGCCGTCGTTTGACTGCAGCTCCGGCAGCCGCAGCCGGTATTGCCAGCGCACCAGGCTGCCGGGTTGCAATAGACCGCTCGCCCGCAACGCCGCCTCGCTGATCAACAGCCGCGGGCCGAGGCTGATGGCGCCGGCGAGTTTGTCAGGCTCGCCGGTGACGCTCGCACGGAGTTCAAATTCGGCATCGCCGACCTTGACGCGGTCGCCGATTTTCAAGCCGAGCCGCGTCAACAGCAGCGGATCGGCTGCGGCGCCGAAAGCGCCGTCGCTCTGCACCAGCAATGCCGCAAGCGGCATCGGCGGATCGGTGGTGAACACGCCGAACAGCGGATAGTGATCGTCGACGGCTTTGACTTCGACCAGCGTGGCGGTAGGGCCGGTTGCATTTGCCGGCGGGTTTGTGACCGCGGGCGACACGTTACCGGCGATGATTGGACGCGCCATGGCGCGTAAGCTCGCGGCCACGGAAACCGTGCCATGTGCATCGAGAAAGGCCCGCTCGGTGTCATCGGCCTCCCGCTGAATGAGCGAGAAGGCGAGGTCGCCGCCAAGAATCACACGGCCGGCTTTGCCGATGCCTTCGCTCAGGCTTGCGGCGACCGAACCGACGCCGGCGATCGCCAAGACGCCGAGCGCAATGCAGGCAATGAACACGCCAAAGCCGCGCAGGCCGCCGCGCAAATCGCGCCAAGCGAACCGCCAGGCAAATCGCCAAGCAAAGCGCCCGGCAAAGTCGGCGGACCATCCTGCGGCCGGCGCCGTGCAGAATGCCGAGCGGGAATTGAGCGATGCGGTCATGTAAACCCGCTCATCCAAATCCCGATTCCGCGGCCGCACGCGCCTCGATGTGTCCCGAGCGCATGTGCAGCACACGGTCGCAGCGCGCCGCCAACGCGGCATCGTGCGTGACCAGAACCAGCGTGGTGCCGCGCTCGCTGTGGCCGCGGAACAGAAGCTCGATAATTTCGCTTCCGGTCGCTTCGTCGAGATTACCGGTCGGTTCGTCGGCGACGATAATGGCCGGATCGGGCGCCAGGGCACGGGCGAGCGCGACTCGCTGCTGCTCGCCTCCGGACAGCTCGGCGGGGTAATGCCACGCGCGCTGCGCCAAGCCGACGGCCGCGAGTTCGCGCTCGGCGATTGCCTTTGCATCAGTAATGCCGGCGAGCTCGAGCGGCACCGCGACATTCTCAAGTGCCGTCATGGTCGGGATCAGATGAAAAGCCTGAAAGACGATGCCGATGTTGCGGCCGCGAAAACGCGCCAGCCGATCCTCGTCGAGCGTGCGCAGATTTTGCCCGGCGACGATAACCGAGCCCGAATCCGGCCGCTCCAATCCGGTCATCACCATGAGCAGCGTGGACTTGCCCGAGCCCGAAGGTCCGAGTAGGGCAACAGCCTCGCCACGACCTATATGAAGATCGATGTCTTTAAGGATATGCACCCGCGCCGCGCCGCGGCCGAGCGAAAGATTGACGCCGTCGACGCTTGCGGCTTCGCCCGCCAACAGGCGCCCGGAAATGTCATTCATGGGCTCGACCGGTTTAGCAAAAGTGACCGCCTCGTCGCATTGCAATGAGACACCGCCGTGGCAGCAGGTACGCGTTCGCTCATATGGGTTGCGCTCATATGGGCTGCATCTTGCGTTCTACCAAATCATTGCGGCCTGTTGTGTGCTGCTCTTTGGCGCAACCAATCCGCACTTTGCGATCGCCGAAACCCCGCTTCATGTCGTGGCGCTGGGCGATTCGCTCACCGCAGGCCTCGGACTCCCCGCCAAGGACGGGTTTGTGCCGCGGCTGCAGGCGGCGCTTGCGGCGCAGGGAGCCAAAGTCGAAATCGCCAATGCCGGCGTTTCCGGCGACACCGCTACGGACGGATTGGCCCGTCTGGATTGGTCGGTGCCGGAGGGGACCGACGCCGTGATCGTCGAACTTGGCGCCAATGACATGCTGCGCGGCATCGACCCGCAAGTGACGCGCGACGCGATCGATGCCATTCTGGCGCGGCTTAAGCAGCGACATATCGCAATTATGTTGTGCGGCATGAAGGCGGCGCCGAATTTAGGCGTCGAATACGGTCGAGCGTTTGAGCGCATCTATCCCGAGCTTGCGGCCAAATATGGTGCGGTCTTTTATCCGTTTTTTCTCGATGGCGCCGCCGCCGACCGTACGCTCACGCAGCAGGACGGCGTGCACCCGAACGCCGCGGGCGTCGCCGCCATCGTGCGGCGGATTTTGCCCACAGTGCAGGAACTCATCGGCCGGGCGCGGGTACAAAAACAATCTTAGGGTCGCTAGAGGGTTGCGCGAGCGCGGTAATCGCCCCATTCTGCAACCAGTGCGAATCGCCGGGCAAAAAGCCGTAAAAGAGCCCGCGCCCGCGATCGCAGCGATCCTCTTGTGCGGAGGTTGCCATGCCCCGCTTGTTCACCGGAATTGAAATCCCACCGGCGATTGGTCAGTCGCTCGCCATGATGCGGGGCGGGTTGCCCGGTGCCCGCTGGATCGATCCAGAGAACTATCATCTGACGCTGCGCTTCATCGGCGACATTGACGACGCTTTGGCCCACGAGATTGTCGACGTGCTGGGCCGCGTTCATCGCCAGGCGTTCGATCTTCGTCTCGATGGACTGACCTCGTTCGGCGGTCGCAAGCCGCGGGCCGTCGTCGCGGCGGTGGCGCCGGCCGGGCCGCTGCTGGAGCTGCAGGCCGAGCATGACCGGCTCCTGCAACGGCTTGGGCTCGAACCGGAAGGGCGCAAATACACGCCACACGTAACGCTGGCGCGCTTGCGCGATTCATCGAGCCGGCAAGTCGCCGAATATCTGGCGGCGCGCGGCCATTACCGCTCGTCCCCGTTTGAGGTCTCGCGGTTTGTGCTGTTCTCCTCACGCGCCTCGGTCGGCGGCGGGCCTTATGTCGTCGAAGAAGCCTATCCGCTCGCTGCCTATGACGTGAGACGGGTTCAACGCGTCGGCTAGCACGTGTATTCGCAAAACGCTCGATGTCCGCTTCGGCGGGCAAAGCGGACATGCGGGCAAAGCTGTCGCAATCTCTCCTAGTGAGCCATCAGCGACATTGAGAAGGCAAACTTGCTGTAATGCATAACGGTCTCACTCAATGTGGCAGGGTGGCTGCACGGACACGGAATTCTAGACAATTGGGCGACATCCACGTCACCAGCGAACCACTGGCGGTGACTACTGAAAATTCTTCGTCGCGGAATTTGATTGGTGATGACGACAACGAACATTTACACGATCGCTGCTCGGTTGTCTCGCGTTAGTGTAATTCGGCGCAGCAAACAGCGAGCGAATCGCGCCTCGGCGCGCCACGACATGCAATGAGTACTGTTGAGTTCGCAAAGGAACGTTTCACGATTCAAAACGTTAATTTGTCGCGGCTTTATAAGGGGTTTTTTCTGCCACGCATTTGGTGTGGGAGATGACTATGCGGACTTGCCGCATCTTCACACCCAATAACCTGATCGTCATGCGGGCAATGGCGGAACATGGCTGCTCAACCCATGAGATTGCTCGGTTTCTAGGCTCAACCCCGGCAAGTGTCCGCGTGGTGTGTTCGCGCCATAAAATCCGTTTAAAGCGCAAGCGCCGCGGCAGCGTAATTCGATTGCCTGCTGTGCGGGCGCCATCGATACACGACATCGTGGCGCATATGCCGGCGCCACTCTATGTCGAATTTCATCGTAAAGCTGAACGTCTGCAGATGTCGCCGTCCGCCTTGGCCAGCAATTTGCTTGCGGCCATCACCATCAGCGACATCTTTGAGGCGGTGCTTGACGATGAGGATTGATCACCCAACCCGGCTTATCGGCCTAGGCTCGCAATATCCGCGATTGCAGATCGAGCATGGCGGTGGCGAAGCCGTGGCTGTCCGACATCACTTCGCGCATCAATGACAGCGGCGTCGGGCGCGAGGATTCGACCTCGCCGATCACGGTTTCGAAGTCGAACGAAAGCTCGGCATCGAATTTGCGCGCGAGCTGTTGCATGCGCTGATTGTCAGCAAGGCATGCCATGTGCAGGAGACGGAAGCCGCGATTGCGCGCGGCCAGCAACGTGCGGCGGAGCAATGCCGAGCCAACGCCGTGACTCTGCCAATCCTTTTCGACGCTGAAGGCGGCCTCGGCCTCACGCGGAAAGCCGGCGCCGAGCGGGCGCAGCTCCGCGGCGCCGCGCATGGTGCCGCCGACGAAGAAGCCGTGCACGACCGCGTCCAGGCCGGGGGTCAAATCGACGTAATTGCGAATGAACTGATCGGACACGCCGCCGGAAAAGCGGTTACGCCGGCTTTGCGAGTCTAGACGCAGCAAATGGTCGCGATATTTGGCGGTCTCGCCGATCCACAATTTGCGAACTACACCGCCTTCGGGAAGGATTTCCTTCATTGGGTCTCCTGACATTATCGTCGACAAGACCCGCCTTGATCTCGCTTCCTCCCAGAAAGCACACGAGCGCAGCGAATAAATCGTGCGCTCGACGAATCACAGCATCATGTTGGACCGCGGCAGCAAATTGGCAAGGCGAAGGATTGAGCAACATGCCTATATTCCGTATACGCATGGCTCCCGACGCATTTGCGACGGTTTGCTGACGAAACGAAGACTTTGCGAGCGAAGATTTACCAAGCGACGATCTGCGCTCGGTTGTCGTCGGCAACGACGCTGATGGGC
>JBKPIZ010000302.1:0-3767 GCA_046730495.1 Pseudomonadota bacterium | reverse complement strand
GGACGACGCTGGGCTTTCACCTGGCATAACCAGCGGATTCCGCGATGATTACCGGCAAGAGCTGGCAAACGGCAACAAGGCTGCGCCGGACAGCTCATACCATGGCGGGAGCCGCCGCGGTGGTTATGGCCATGGGCTTGCGGCCGATCTCGTCAGCGTGAAGGGCGAGACGCGTGCGGAGAGATGCGCGTGGAGTGAAATCTTGTGGAAGTGGATCGACGCGCACGAAAAAGAGCTTGGGATCGGGCGACCGTATCTCGACAAGGATCCACCGCATGTTGCGCCGATTGATGGCAAAGAATATGCCGATAAACGCAGCGCGGCGAAAGCGCAACTCGCCGGATTGAAAAAGCCATCGCCATCGATTGATGGCAAAGAAAATGCCGATAAGCACAGCGCGGCGAAGCCGCGACTCGCCGGATTGAAAAAGCCAGTTGCGCCGATTGATGGCAAAGAAGCCGATAAACGCAGCGCGACGAAGGCGCGACTCGCCGGATTGAAAAAGCCATCGCCGTCATCAAACCCAAAGTGAACCCTAGTAGTGAGCGTTGGATGTCTGCAGTAATTCTCCGACGCATCATGAGATTTATTCGTTCGCTCCTACTGGCAGCACTTGCCGTTTGCGAATTCAAACCGGAAGCGGTCAACGTCGGCGATCGACAAAGCTACATAACATCACAATCTTCTTGCTTTTCTTGTTAACCATTTGCCGCATTTCACCGCGACATACACTCCCGATCCACTAGGATTTGCGGCAGGACTCAAAACCGATTCAGGTTGGGCGGGGCGCATTGATGACTGCAAGCGCACGGCGCGACAAGCTACTGTTTCGGTTGGATCGCCGCTGCGCCGGCAGCGGCGGGTACGCGATCGCACTTATCGCAAGCTTGGCGGTAACCACGACCGCATCGCCGGCAGCGGCCGCTTACTGGTACGGCGGCTCGCACAAATATCGCACGGCACATAAGACCCACGAACCAAAGGGTGCCAATCGCGCCGACAAGGAATCGTTCAGCCCAATTCAAAAAGGTCCGCTGCAGATCTTTATTTCGATCAATCAGCAGAAGCTGCACCTTTATAGCGATGGCGTGCATGTCGCGGATACGTCAATCGCGACCGGAGTGCCGAGCCTGCCGACGCCGCTGGGCGTCTTCAGCGTCATTCAAAAACAACTCTTCCACCGCTCGAACATCTACAGCGGTGCGCCGATGCCTTACATGCAGCGTATCACCTGGTCCGGCGTCGCCATGCACGAAGGCGAAAGTATCGGCCATAGAGCGTCGCATGGCTGCATCCGCACGCCGCGTGATTTCGCCGTGCGGCTGTACCGCCTCACCAAGCTCAACACGCGCGTCATCATTGCGAACTCTGAACTCAAGCCCACCGAGTTCGCCGATCCGCATCTGTTCGTGCACAAGGAAATACCGCCCGAGGTCGCGTCGCCGGCCCATCCGGTCGATAATGGCGTCGAACCTATCGTCGCCAGGTCGGCCGAACTCGCCGTGCATGCAAACATGCTCACGCCGCCGGTGCAGTCGGATGTCGTCACGCCGCAAGGCGCGGCACTTGCCATGAAACCCGATCAGAAGACGGAAAGCGCCACGCCCGGCGCGGACGCAGGGGCGTCCAGCGTTGCTGCGCCGCCGACGTCAACCACACCAACCGACATGGCGAAAGTCGCGGCGGCGAAGCAAGTGCCGATCTCGATCTTCATCAGCCGCAAGCGGCAGCGGCTTTACATCCGGCAGGATTTTGCGCCGCTGTTTGATAGTGCGGTTACAATTGCGCAGCCGGACGCGCCGCTCGGCACCCATGTCTTCACGGCGTTGGAATTCACCGGACCCGAGCGCACCATCTTGCGCTGGAATGTCGTGTCCTTGCCCGGCGAACCGCCGAAGCATGTCCGCTATGTCGAAGCGCGCCGCGACCGCCACGGCCGCGTGCGACGGCGCGACATCGAGGAGGAGCGGGCGGGCGATACGCCACCGTCGCAAGGTCCGGCGCAGCTGTTCGAACGCATCGAGATTCCGCCCGAGGTGAGTGAGGCGATTGCGCAAATGATCATACCCGGCTCCTCGCTCATCATTTCGGATCAAGGTCTGGGCGACGAAACTGGCGAGGGCACCGATTTCATTTTCGTGGTCCGATGAGCCGCTGCAGTGCTGCCAACTTGCCGAACAAGCCGCCAAGGTGGGGTGAGCGTCGCCTAAAGCCGCCTCGACATAGCTAAAGCCTGGATACCGGCGGCAAGGCTGCAATCCTGACCTGCTCATGTCCGCTTTGGGTCAAATGCAGACATGACACTCTGAAATCGCCATGTCCGCTTTACCCCCAAAAGCGGACATTGCCGAACAACGCTTGGATGTCCGCTTTGTGCCAATAGCGGACTCATGCACTGCAGCAATTTTGTTCTTATTCGATCACCTCATCGGCGCGGGCGATCATTGATTGCGGTACGTTGAGGCCGAGTGCCTTCGCGGTCGTCCGATTGATGACGAACGTCCAAAGCACGAACGCAAGTGCGATCAGTGTAATTAGCACGACCTCTTCTGATGGTTTGGTAAATCAGTGACCGTCGGGCTGCGGTCGCGTCAAAACATAAAACAAGAGCAACAGCACAAGCGTCCCGAATAATATGAGGCGAGCCTCTGCTAAGGCGCGTGCAGCCCAGATAGCGCTCGCGAAAACCAACAGGAAAGCGTGTCGGAAAAACTCGGCGATAGGCTCCCATGTTGCCGCCGGAACGATGTCAGTCATTCCGCCAACAACGAGGGCAGCGGCGATGAGGATAATGGCACCGAGGATACAATCACGCATTCGTTCCGACATGATCCACCCGACAACGGGTCGCGTAAAGGCTCAGCCGAATCTGGGCGCAGGAAATATGAAAAATGGGTTACTTTTGGATAAACAGCCGACATCGTATACCGGCAGCGGCGCTCGATCCTTGGCATTGGGCAAGACACCTAAAAGTCTGCTTTGGGTCATAAGCGGACATTGAGGCTCTTCCGTTTGATGTCCGCTTTACCCCCAAAAGCGGACATTGGCGGAGTGAGTTCCGATGTCCGCTTTGTGCCAATAGCGGACTCAGGCACTGCAGCAATCAATGCCAAGTTCCCGGCGATGCAGTTTCCTCCTGACACTAGGGGCTGCTGAAATCGGTAGTGCCTTTTTTCATGAGCGCGGGTGGGGGCAGTCTGTTGTCTCAGAGCCTCGACACCGCTTCGTATCCCACAGAATGCATGCAGTCCGTGAAAGCGAATTAGAACTTCATTTCGGGGGATCCGACGCCAGCACTGTTGTGGCGAGAAACAGACGGTCCCGCTCCGCGGTCAGCGATACGATTTCCTATTGATATTCGGCAGCGAGAGTGTCGGAGCTAGACGCGCAGGCTGCTTGGATCGTGTCCGATGAAGCAAACGGCCAATAGCGGACATACGACTCGCCCGGCGTGATAACCGCGATGCTGTCATCCTTCGACGCCCGGCCGCTACCGACAAAGACCCAGCAAGTATCACCATTAGTATTATTGTTGGTAATGCGAAGCATCAGGCGTTCCGTTGCGCTCGATGCGAGGACCTGCTGAAACTTGTTCCCGGTATCAATTGTCACCACAGCATTATTAGGGGCCGATTGCATCTGCGCGAAGGCTGCCGACCCTAACAGTAGGGCGATCGCGAGCGACGTAACGCCTAACACGATGCACGCATCCATGCTGGGCCTCCAAGCTACCCCCAAGAATACCAAATCAGCGACAGGGTGAACGG
>JBKPIZ010000301.1:0-1722 GCA_046730495.1 Pseudomonadota bacterium | reverse complement strand
AACCTTGAAGTACGCTGCGGCCTTCACACTGGGGAGTGCGAACTTTTGGGAGACGACCTTGCAGGCATTGCAGTGCATACCGGCGCGCGCGTTGCCGGTCTTGCGGCTCCTGGTGAAGTGCTCGTCTCTCAAACGGTGCGCGATCTAGTAGCTGGCTCGGGATTGGCTTTTGAGGATCGGGGCACGCATGTACTTAAAGGTGTGCCAAATAAATGGCGTTTATTTCGCGCGGTGGTCGAATAAATTGCTTGTCGTACATTGATCGCCAAACGCGCCATGTCCGCTTTACCCCCAAAAGCGGACATTCGGAAAGCGGACATCAGAAATGGCTTATCTTCTGCCTAGTAGCTCCGGCAGCTTGGCGATATTCGTCGTAATCCGCCGCGCCTCATCGCGCGTCATTTAGACAAATAGACAACCTGAAGCTTGAGGGCGCGCAGAATTTTTTCTGAGGGCAGTACGATTCCCCTCAAGGTCTTCGAGACCACGCTAACATTGACGCCCGCCTTTCTCGCGAATGCTCTTTGGCTACCCGCTCGTTTAACTTCCGAGCGAAGCAATTGACGGGCGTCTTGGAGATTAAGTGTCCGGTAGAGAACTTCGTGGTCCTGTGAGTGTGCGGCGCGCCACGCCGCGACCAATCGCCCGGAGGCTACCTTCGCCGCGCCCGCTTCGATTGATCCACATCAACCGGAAGACGGCGATTAGACAAAACTCGGCTACGTAAATGTCCTGAGTTGTAAATTGCCCGCCGACTTGTATTTGGGGCGGCATGGCTATCTATACCTTTCTGTATCGCTGCCCGACCACCGGTCAAAAAGTTCAGGGCGTTGTCCCCAATGTCTCAGCGCCTGATCAGACCAACACTTACGAGGCGGTGACGTGCTCGGTTTGCAGCCGTGTGCACTTAGTCAATCCAAGTAGCGGTCGCGTTCTTGGCTCCGATACGCCGTCGGCTACCTACTGAGGGCGCCGAGTGGACTTAACGACTGTCTGGTGGACAACGCTTCGTCGGCTGGAGATCAACCTCAGCCACGGCGCTGCGTGGAAGAGGCTCATCAGCAGATACATCAGCGTCATTCCGCTCATCGGCGATGAGCCTTGCATCGCTATGCAGAGCATGTCCGGCTGGCCGCTGAACAAGCCCGTCCACAGCGCCATGATGGCGAACGTAGGCGCCGCAGCGAGACCGAGCCCGCTGGCCGCGCCGGAAGCGGCACGGCCGCCTCCGGCACAGGTCTCGACGTCGTGACGCACGACAGGAGACATCGACACGTCACTCATGGCCGTACCTATCGTGATGACGCCACCAGACACCCGTCTCGTTGCGGCCCTTAGGAGCGCGGTCGAGCCATTGGTACATGCCCCACAGGCCGTCTAGGCCCCGCGCGTAGGTCGAATAGGTATGGTAGACGACGCCGTCCTCCAGCACGAACGCGCTCATGCCCGGCCTTTCGCGCACATACGCGACCGGATCGGCGCCCGCCATGGCTGCGTTCTCCACGACGACCGGCGGGACCGTTTTCGCGTCCATCGCGTGAGTGCCCCGCGCGTAGTTGTATTCGAAGTCACCTCTGCGCTGTTGCTCTTCGGTGATCGAGACGTTGAAGTCGTAGTTGAAGCCGCCGCCGATCGAAGATGCCCAGGGAAACGTCCAGCCCATCCGATGTTTGAACGCCTGCAGCTTCGCAAGCGGCGCCCGCGATACCGCCGTGAATGTGA
>JBKPIZ010000300.1:0-8556 GCA_046730495.1 Pseudomonadota bacterium | reverse complement strand
GTTCAACGCTGCCATGGTTGCGGCGCTCAAGTCACCCGATCTGCGCGACCAATTGCGCGAATCCGGCACCACGCCGGCGCCGAGCTCGCCGCAGCAGTTCGATGCTTATATGCGCGAAGAGATCGCGCGCTGGCGCGCCGTGATCCGCGACAAGGGGCTTACGGGGGAATAGCCAAACGTCCCGCTCATTCCCGCGAAAGCGGGAATCCAGGGAATCCGCGCAAGTCGTCGCGGAGTTCCTCGCTGGGTCCCCGCCTTCGCGGGGACGAGCGGCCAAGGAAACCTACGCCGCAAGCTCACCCATGATGCGATAAAGCCGCGCCTGGCCTTCGAAGCCGATGCCGGGCCGATCCGACAATTTCACATAGCCGTCCTCAAGCTCCGCATCGTCAGCGAAGCCGCCGAAGTCCCCGAATACGCCGGGATAGGATTCGGCGCCGCCGAGGCCGAAGCCGCCGGCGATCGCCAGCGACATCTGGTTGCCGCCGTGCGGGAACATCAGGCTGCGCGGCCATTGGTGGCGTGCCAGCCTCTCAAGCGTGCGGGCATATTGCACGATGCCGTAGGCCTGCGGCGGATCGACTTGAATGACATCGTTACGCTGCGGCTTTAGTCCACCGAAACGGACCAGATTTTCGACGTCTTGCGTCGAGAAAAGATTTTCGCCGGTCGACAGCGGCGCGTCATAGACCGCGGCGATTTCGGCGAGCAGCGCGAAATCGAGCGGGTCGCACGGCTCTTCGAACCAGCGCAGCCCGAATGGTTCTAGCCCGCGCGCATAAGCGAGCGCTTCGTCACGGCCGAATTTCGAGTTGGCGTCGACGGCAAGCCTGCCGCCGCGCGGCAATATCGATTTCACTGCCTCGACGCGCTTGAGATCGTCGGCGAGTGGCATGCCGCCGACTTTCATCTTGACCATGGTGTAGCCGGCATCGAGATGGCCGCGCATCTCGTCCCGCAGGTCCTTGATCGTCTTGCCGGGCGCATACCAGCCGGCGCCGACATCGCAGAACACCTTCTCCGCCGCCTTGCCGCCGTTGAAACGCTCCGCCAGGAGGCGGTGCAGCGGCTTGCCAGCGATCTTGGCGACCGCATCCCAGACCGCGACTTCGATCGTGCCGATGCCGATCGAGCGCTCGCTGTGGCCGCCGGATTTCTCGTTGCGCATCATCACCGCGAGAATTTTCTCGGGCGAGAAATTATCGCCGGCCTCATTGAGCAGCGAGCGCGGCTCGGCCTTGAGGATGCGCGGGATGAATCGCGCGCGCATTTGCGCCCCGCAGGCGTAGCGGCCGGTGGAATTGAAGGCGAAGCCGCAGACCGTTTCGCCGTCGCGTTTGACGTCGGTGATGACGGTGACCACCGAAGTCGTCATCTCGGAAAAATCGATGCTCGAATTGGCGAGCGTGGAATTGAGCGGGACCGCGGTCTCGCGAATGTCAATGATGCGCATGGGACAGGTTACAAATTAATCCACATGGATGCCGGCGGTCTTCACCACTTTATCCCAGCGCGCCATTTCCGATTTGATGCGCTCGGCGAACTCGTCCGGGCTGTTGGCCACCGTCACGAAGCCGAGCGTGTCGAGTTTTTTCCTAGTCTCCGGATCGGCGGCCATTTTGACGATCGCCGCGTTCCACTTGTCGGTGATCGTTTGCGGCGTGCCGGCCGGCGCAACGATTCCCGTCAGCGTGTCGCTTTCAAGCCCGGGCACGCCTTCTTCGCCATTGGTCGGTAGCTCGGGAAGGGCGGCCACGCGCTGTTTCGCCAGAATCGCAATGCCGCGCAGGCTGCCGTCCTTGATGTTGCCGATCGCCGGCGGCAAGGCCGTGAATGCGATCGGCGTGTGATTGCCGAGCGTGGAATTGACCGCGAGCGGCGCGGCATTGAACGGCACGGTGACGAGATCGAGATTGTAGCTCTGCTTGAACAATTCGCCGGCGAGATGCGGCGTCGAGCCGGTGGCCGGCTGCGCGAAGCTGTATTTGCCGGGATTACTCTTGATCAGCGCGATCAGCTCTTTGAGATCTTTGGCCTGCACCGACGGGTGGACGGTGACGACATTGGGCGAAGCGGCGACCAGCGAAATCGGCGCAAAATCCTTGACCGGATCGTAGCCGATCTTTGAGTACATGCTGGGATTGATGATGAAGCCGGTCGACACCACGATGATCGTGTAGCCGTCCGGCGCGGCGCGTCCCCCGATCTCGACACCGAGATTGCCGCCGGCCCCGGGCATGTTCTCGACATAAAGCTGCTGGCCCCAAGCCTCGGACAATCGTTCCGACGCCAGGCGTGCGATCACGTCGGTCGGGCCGCCCGCGGCGAACGGCACGATCACGCGGACTTTGTGATCGGGATAGGTGTCGGCGGCGCGGCTCGGCATTATGAGCAAGAGCGCGATCGCGAAGCTTGCGACGAAAGCGCAAAGGCGAGGCCAAGCGGCGTGCACGCGCATAGCATTCTCCTCCCAGGGGCGGCGAGAATGCTAGCATCGCGCCGTGTTTTGGGCGAGCATGCGCAAGAACACCTAGCGCCGCGGACCCGAAGTTCGCACAAGCTTTCGGAACCGCCAATGCGAACTTCGGGTTCAAAGGCGGCACTAAAAAGGAAGCAATTGCTAGTGTCCTTATCGATTCCGAAGTTCGCACAAGCATGCCGCAATGCTGACGAACTTCGGAATCGGGACACTAGCAAATCCACCGCACAGCAAAGAGGGGCAGCGAAAGCCAATGGCCGGGCGCAAAGTGACGCGAGACGATCTCCACCAAGCCGCGGAGAAGTACAAGAACTGGGGCAAATGGGGTCCGGATGACGAGATCGGCACGCTCAATTACACGCAACCCGAAGACATCGTCGCCGCGGCGAAGCTCGTAAAAAAGGGCAAGGTGATTTCGCTCGCGCTCAATTTCGACAATAACGGCCCGCAAGGCGGCAAGACCTCTTATCCGGCGCTCGGCCGGATCAATCCGTTGCACACGATGCTGCGCACCGGCACCGACGCCTATGCCGGCGTGCTCGATAAGCGCGGCATCCGCGCCGCCGACGACATGGTGGTGATGCCGTTGCAATGCGGCACGCAATGGGACGGCCTCGGTCACGTGTTTTATGAGAACTCTATGTGGAACGGCTACGACTGCCGCGAAGTGTCGTCGTTCGGCGCCCAGAAATGCGGCATTGAGAAAACCAAGAACAAGATGGTCGGCCGCGGCGTGTTCCTCGACGTCGCCCGCGCGCTCGGCAAGGAGTGCTTGGACGACGGTTACGGTATTACCTGCGCCGATCTGGAACTGACGGCGAAAAAACAGAAGGTCGAATTCAAGCGCGGCGATTACATCGTCGTGCGCACCGGGCAGATGGAGCGCTGCCTCAACGCCAAAAGCTGGGACGGTTATCCCGGCTGCGATGCGCCGGGCTTCGCCTTCGAGACGCTGGAATTCGTCGCCCGCACCGAGCTCGCTGCGCTCGCCAGCGACACCTGGGGCTGCGAAGTACGGCCGAACAATACCGAAGGCGGCATCAATCAGCCGTGGCACTGGATCACGATCCCGATCATGGGCATGACCATGGGCGAGATTTTTTACGTCAAAGACCTTGCCGCGGATTGCGCCGCCGACGGCGTTTACGAATTCATGTGTGTGGCGCCGGCGATTCCGATCACCGGCGCGGTCGGCTCGCCGACCAATCCGTTGGCGATCAAGTGACGTCGAAGACGTCATCCCGGACCGGCGAAGCCGGATCCGGGATCGCGCGCCGGTTGCTCACTTCTCCGGCGCATATTTCAAACCGGTCAGCATTGCCACACCGGCAAGCACGGTGAGCATCGCGGCGAAGGTCACATGCGCGGTGAGCGCGGTGGTTGCCGCCGAAAGGAATCCGATGCCGATCACCGGCACCGAATTGCCGGCAAATATCGCGATCATGTAGCTGGAAACAACTTCGCTGCGCCGGTCGCCGGGCGCGATGCGGTTGATCACTTCTAGGCTGCCGCGGTAGCCAAGCCCGCCACCAAGCCCGCCGAGTGCGGCGGCGAAGACAAGCAGCGCCAGCGAATGGGCGACTTCCGCTCCGACCAAAATCCACACGCTTGGCGGCAACAGCAGCAAGGCAGCGAGCGTGGCGGTTTGGCTCGCGAACATGCCGCTCGCCAGAATGGCTACCGCGGCAACCAGGAACAATTCGCAGACAACGAGGCCCGCGACAAGCGGCGCCGATTGATTCAGCGTCTCGCCGAGGAGACTCGGAATGAGCGCCGAATAGAAGCCGATCAGCGAGAAGGTGGCAAAGCCGGTCACGGCGGGTGAAATGAATTGCAGCCGGATTCCCGCCGGCACGCCGATACGCGGGTGAAGCTCGACGTCGCGAAGGGGTTTCGGCTGCGTCACGGTTTCGCGCGGCAGCAAGATCGCGCCGGCGGCGGCGCATAACAGAACCAGGAAGGCCAGGTAGGAAAGCCGCAACGGCGCGAACGCGAATTGCGCGAACACGCCTCCGATCAGCGGCCCTGCGGCGCAGCCGAAGAAATTGGCCGCCGAGGCGACGCGGGCGGCGCGGCTCTTGTCGCTCCCCGCATAAAGCTCGGCGATCCAAGCGGTGGCCGCGCCGGACGCCAGACCGGTGGAAAAACCGCTGATGCCGCGTGCCACGAACAGCCATCCGGTGCTTTGCGCCGCGGCGAAGACGATGGCGCTGGCCATCCCGACCGCGAGAGCGGGCAAGCTCGCCGGCCGCCGTCCGATCTGATCGGCGAGGCGGCCGAAGAACAGGAGAGCTGTGAGATTGCCGAGAACATAAGTCGCATAGATCAGTGTCAGTGTGACGCCGGAAAAGCCAAAGGCTTCGCGGTACAGCGGATAGAGCGGCGTCGGCAGGATCGCGCCGATAAACATGATGCCGAGCTGGGTAGCGACCGCGGCCAGCGCGATGCGACTATGACCGGTGGATGTGGGATTGCGCATTGCCGTACATCGATTACGTTTATGACGATCTAGATCGAGTACGGCATATCGCCATGAGCGCCCACCCGGAAACCAAGCAATATCCTGTCAGCCATACCGAAGCGGAATGGCGCAAAATCCTCACCCCCGAGCAGTATCACATCATGCGCGAGCACGGCACCGAGCGGCCGGGCAGTTGCG
The DNA here is from genome assembly GCA_046730495.1 of Pseudomonadota bacterium. Classification (GTDB taxonomy): domain Bacteria; phylum Pseudomonadota; class Alphaproteobacteria; order Rhizobiales; family Xanthobacteraceae; genus BOG-931. Next base: position 3,418 of record JBKPIZ010000300.1, on the reverse strand, counting down.
CGCTGAATTATGAAAAGCGCGCCGGCACGTTCTATTGCGCGGGCTGCGGCCAGAAATTGTTCGTCTCCAAGACCAAGTTCGAGAGCGGCACCGGCTGGCCGAGCTTCAACGATCCCGAGGCCGGCGCGGTCGAGACCTCGACCGACAGCAGTTACGGCATGGTCCGCACCGAAGTGCATTGCAGCCGCTGCGGCAGTCATCTCGGCCATGTCTTCGAAGACGGCCCGCCGCCGACCCATCTGCGCTATTGCATCAACGGCGTGGCGATGAACTTCAAGCCGCAATAGCGCATGATCCCGAAAAGTGGGAACCGGTTTTCGGATAAGATCATGCGCAAAGAAAATGTTAGCGCCGCATAGTGATTCAACTTAATCGGATCACGCTTTAAGAGAGCGTTAGCGCGAGCGGCGACACAGCCATAGGGGGGAGCATGCGGATCGTCGATCTCAGCCGCGAGCTTTATCATCGCACGCCGGCCTATCCGGGCCAGCCGCCGATCATTCACGGCGTCTGGAAAACGCACGAAGAATCCTTCGTCGATTCCGGCAATGTCCACGGCAACATGGTGATGTTTTTCTCCATGCCGGATCACGGCGGCACGCATATCGACGCGCCGCGCCATTTCGGCAAGACCGGCACGCCGATCGATAAATATCCGCTGGAGAACTGCATCGTGCGCGGCATCTGTATCGATCTGCGCCACATTGCGCCGCGCGCCGAGATCGCGCCGGCGGATCTGGAAGCCGCGGTTAAGAAAGCGGGCGTGCCGATTCCGAAAAAGGGCACCGTGCTCCTTTGCACCGGCCATCATGCCCGCACGTTCCCGACGCCGGCCTATTCGACCGACAACCCGGGCGTCAATGTCGCAGCGACCGAATGGCTTGCGCGCCAAGGCATCGTGCATTTCGGCATTGATTCGATGCGGCCGGGGCCGGAAGGCAAAGTCAATGCGCTCGTCCACAAGGCCTGCCTCGAACTCGACATCACGCATATGGAAAGCCTGTGCAATCTCGAAGCGCTGCTCGGGCAGGGCGAATTTCAGTTCATCGGCCTGCCGCTGAAATGGAGCGAGGGCACCGGTTCGCCGATCCGCGCCGTTGCCGTGTTCGACGATTGACTTCCACGATTTCCCGGATGCGGCGCAGCGCCATTAGCGCGTTTACGCGCGTCTTCAACGCGCAATGGCCATGTGCTGCGCTGCGCCCGGGAAAAGAACGAATGTGAGAGAAACAATGCAGCTCGGACACAATCGCAAAATGAGCGGGGCGCAATGCCTCGCCGACATGCTCAAAGGCTATGGCGTCACGCATGTTTTTCATGTGCCCGCGGTGTTGCGCACCACTTTCGCCGAAATGGAGCGCCGCACCGACATCAAGCGCCTGCACGTGCATGGCGAGAAAGCCGCAGCCTACATGGCGGACGGTTATGCGCGCGCTTCGGGCAAGCCCGGCATCTGCATGGCGCAGGTGATCGGGGCGCTCAATCTCGCCGCCGGATTGCGCGATGCTTGGCTGGCGCATGCGCCGGTGATCGCAATGACCGGCGGCCGCGAACCGAAAACAAAATTCCGCAAAGTCTATCAGGAGATCGATGACATGCCGGCGTTCGAGCCGGTGACCAAGTTCAACGCCACGATCGACGATGTCGCGCGCTTCCCGGACATGGTGCGTCAGGCCTTCCGCACCGCCGTGACCGGCTGTCCCGGCCCGGTGCACTTACAATTTCGCGGCAATGAAGGCCAGATCGATGCCGAGGAAGCCGACATGGAACCGCTGGTCGAGCCGCAATTTGCCAGCGTGCCGGCCTTTCGTCCGCAGCCCGACGAAGCGAGCGTCGGCGCCGCGCTCAAGATCCTGCAGGAGGCCAAGCGGCCGGTGATCGTCGCCGGCGGCGGCCTGCGCGCCTCGAACGCTGGCTCCGAACTCGTCGCGCTGGCCGAGGCGCTGCAGATTCCGGTCGCCACTTCGCTCAACGGCAAGGATGCGATTCCCGGCAATCATCCGCTTGCGGTCGGCGTCGTCGGCACCTATTCGCGCGAGAGCGCCAACCGCGTGGTCAATGCCGCCGATCTCGTCTGCTTCATCGGCACCGAGACCGGTGGCATGACGACCCATTTCTGGGCGGTACCGAAGATCGGCACGCCAGCGATCCAGATAGACATCGAGCCGGAAGCGCTCGGCCGCAATTATCCGCTGCTCGCCGCTGTCAACGGCGATGCCAAAGCGGCGCTTGCCCGCATGCTGGCGCAGGCTGATCGTGGGACCGCCGCCAAACGTAAAAACTGGATTGCCGAAGCGCAAACGATCTGCGCCGAATGGCAGAAGAAATATCAGCCGGCGCTGACATCCGACGCGGTGCCGATCCGGCCGGAGCGGCTGTGCCGTGAACTCTCCCGCCACGTTCCCGACGATGCCATCGTGGTCGTCGACACTGGGCACGCCGGCATGTGGATGGGCGGCATGTTCGACCTGACCTCGCCGCGGCAAAGTTACCTGCGTAGCGCCGGACATCTCGGCTGGGCCTTTCCGGCCGGGCTCGGCGCCAAATGCGCGTGTCCGGAGCGCCCGGTGGTCACTTTCACCGGCGATGCCGGCTTCTGGTACCACATCGCCGAAGTGGAGACCGCGGCGCGCTGGAACATCAACGCGGTGACGGTGGTCAACAACAACGGCAGCGGCAACCAGTCGAAACGCGGCTTCGACCGGGTCTATGGCGGACAGCAAACCGCGAAAGCGCGCGAATTATGGACCTTCAGCAAGGTCGATTTCGCACGCATCGCGCAGGATATGGGCGCGCTCGGCGTTCGCGTCGAACAGGCTTCCGCATTTCCCGCGGCGCTCGCTCAGGCGCTCGCGGCGGAACGACCCGCCGTGATCGATGTCGTGACCGATATCGACGCTTTGGCGCCCACTGCGGTGGTCTAAGCCGCGCGGAACTAAACGCACAATTGGCAAGTTGGTGCGACGACCGGCGTTGCGGTCCGAACCGCAACCTAAAGTTCTTGCGAGGCAACATGTTCCAGTATCGCAAATCGAATTTCGCTCCGAGCGTTGCCGCCATCCAGAAGCATCTGGGCGCTGTCGAGACGGAACTCGAGAAGATCGGCCGCATTGCCGGGCGTCAGACGTCCGATGCCGCGGCTGCGGCGAGCGATCAAATCGGCGACGCCATCTCCACGATCTTGAACGAGATGGTGGACCGTTTCCGCAAAGGCGGCCAAGCCGCCGGCGATCAAGCCGGGCGCTTAAGCAATCAAGCGCTCGATCTTGGCGCCAAATACGGCAGCGATGCGCTGGCGCGCGTCGCCAGCCAAGCCGAAGAGCGGCCGTTACTCACCGTCGGCGTTGCGCTTGGCATCGGTATTCTGATCGGCGCGGCGCTGTTGGGCAGCGCCAGTAGCGCCACTCGTGCCGGCGGC
>JBKPIZ010000299.1:0-2245 GCA_046730495.1 Pseudomonadota bacterium | reverse complement strand
ATCCCCTACCTCGGATTTTTGTTGTGTCGTCAGACCAGGAGTGAGAAATGTCCAGTCAAGACAACAAGCCCAACTCAGACAGTAGTGTGTTCAACCGCCGCAACATGCTGCTGGCCGGTACTTCGCTTGCCGCAGCATCGGCACTCGGTTCGGCTGTTGAAACAGCCGTCGCGCAGGCGCAGCAGGCAGCGCCGTCGGGTAAGCCGAATATTTTGGTGATTATGGGTGACGATATCGGCTGGTTCAATATCGGCGCCTATCACCAGGGCATCATGTCCGGCAAGACGCCGAACCTCGACAAGCTCGCCGCCGATGGCATGCGATTTACCGACTACTACGCCGAGGCGAGCTGCACCGCGGGGCGCGCCAACTTCATCACTGGCGAAATACCACTTCGCACCGGCCTGACGACGGTCGGCCAAGCCGGTGCCGATGTTGGCATCCCGGATGAGGCGTGCACGCTTGCCACGGCGCTCAAATCGCTCGGCTACGCCACCGGCCAGTTCGGCAAGAACCATCTCGGCGATCTGAACAAATTCCTGCCGACGCTGCACGGCTTCGACGAATTCTTCGGCTATTTATATCACCTCGACGCGATGTCCGATCCGTACTGGTACTCGTTTCCGGTCGACCAAAATTACTACAATCAGTACGGTCCGCGCAGCCTGGTGCATTGCTACGCGACCGACACCGACGATCAAACGGTGATGCCGCGCTGGGGTAAGATCGGCAAGCAAAGGATCGTCGATGAAGGGCCACTGCCACCCTTCGCGGATATGTCGAACGTGCCAAATATGCACGACTTGCCGTTCCTCAAAGCGAAGTACGACATGACCACCTTCGATGGGGTGCTGGTCGATAACTCCAAGCGCTTCATGGATCAGGCGAAGCAGGCCGGCAAGCCGTTCTTCGTCTGGCACAACACGACGCGCATGCATGTCTGGACATTCCTCTCGAAGAAATACAGCTCGATGCAGAATAGCCAGACGAACTATGGTCTCGAGGAAGCCGGCATGGCGCAGCTTGACGACAACGTCGGCGACCTGCTCAAGCACCTCGACGATATCGGCGTCGCCAACAACACCATTGTCATCTTCACCACCGACAACGGCGCCGAGGTCTTCACCTGGCCGGACGGCGGCATGACACCGTTCCGCGCCACCAAAGGCACGGTGTTCGAGGGCGGCTTCCGCGTGCCGTGCATCATTCGCTGGCCAGGCCGTGTACCTGCTGGCAAGGTCGAGAACGGCTTGATCTCCGGGCTGGACTGGTTCCCGACCCTATGTGCCGCTGCAGGCAATCCAAACATCACCCAGCAGCTTCTGGACGGCGTCAAGCTCGGTGACCGCACCTACAAAAACCACTTGGATGGCTACAACCAGCTCGATCTCATCACGGGTAAGGGGCCATCAGTAGTCACGAACTGTTTTACTTCGGCGGCCCGACCCTTGGCGCGATCCGCATCGACGACTTCAAGTTCCAGTTCTATCAACAGCCTTACGGCTGGCCGGGAGAAAAGACGACCACCGACATGCCGACGGTCGTCAATATCCGCCAGGATCCGTTCGAGCGGACGCCGTCGATTCGAGGCGAATCCATGAACAATCTCGGCGGCGGCTACATGAACGACTTCTATGGTCGCGAATTCTGGCGGTTCGTAATGGTCCAGCAGGAAGTGGCCAAGCTTGCCCAGACTGCGATCAACTATCCGCCGATGCAGGCGCCAGCCTCGTTCAACCTCGAGGCTGTGAAAAGACAAATTGACGAAGTGATCAAGAGCCACGAAGGGCAATAGGCAACCATCAAGGCAGCGGGCGCACGATGATCGTGCCCGCCGCAATTTTCGCGGGGGCTATCATGATCACGATGCGAGTTTTGATTTTCTCTGCAATGGCAGTTGCCGCATTCGCGTCAGCCTGCCGGTCCGTGCTCGGGCCAGATCGACGCCATGCAGGCGCGCATAGACGCCAAGCTCGAAGCCAAAGCCGCCGCCGGGCCAGCCGCGAAACAGGGCGTCGCGGCAGGCATAGGCATACAGCCGACTCCCGCATCGCTCGCCGCCGCGGAAGAGAAGCTCGGTGATATTTCGCGGCGGAAAGTGAAAGCTATCAAGCGAGGCATGGCGCGGGCGCATGTTGCCGACAAGGTCGGTGACCTGCGCGCATGCAGGAAAGCACTCGCCGCCGTGCAGCACGTGCTCGGCCCATAGAATATCGTTCCTGCTCCAACAAAAGGGGGATGACAT
>JBKPIZ010000298.1:0-3697 GCA_046730495.1 Pseudomonadota bacterium | reverse complement strand
GGCATTCGCGGGTGAAGTCGTCAACCACGGCAAAGATCCGGAAGCGGCGGCCCTCGGACAGGGCGTCCGATTGGAAATCCAGGCTCCAGCGCTGATTGGGTCCTTGCGGGATCGCCATCGGCGCCCTGGTTCCTAAGGCCCGCTTGCGGCCGCCGCGCCGACGCACCTGCAGGCCTTCCTCACGGTAGAGGCGACGCAGCTTCTTGTGGTTCATGTGAAGACCTTCCCAGATCATCAGGATGTGGAGACGTCGATAACCGAAGCGCCGGCGTTGCACCGCCAACTCACGCAGCCGGCCGCGCAACTCCGCATCATCAGGCCTCCTGCTGCGGTAGCGCACCGATGTCCGATCCATCCCAAGTGCCGAGCACGCCCGCCGTTCGCTGACTTCAAACGCCACACGAACCTGAGCGACGGCCTCTCGCCTGACAGCGGGCGTCACCATTTTTTTGCAGCGACCTCCTTGAGCATCGCATTGTCGAGCATGGCGTCCGCTAAAAGCTTCTTCAGCTTATTGTTCTCGTGCTCAAGCATCCTCAGCCGCTTAGCGTCTGAGACGTCGAGGCCGCCGTACTTGCCCTTCCATTTGTAGAAGGTCGCACTGCTGATCCCGTACTTGCGGCAAACATCCGCGGTCTTCGCGCCAGCTTCCTGCTCGCGCAGAATCGCGATGATCTGCTCTTCCGTGAACCGGCTCGGCTTCATGTCCATCCCCTTCCGAGGCGATGGACTCTACTCATTTTTGGAGGAGATTCCGGGGCTCAGGTCAGCCGGATCACCAGGCACACAAGTAGCCGCCGCGATAATGGCGCGCCCTGCATATGCAGGCATTGCCAGCGAGACTGTGAGTATGCATGCGACAATAACGGTGGTGGTGCGCATGATTTTCTCCCGAGCTCTTGCTAAGCCCAGAATGCTACACCAGTGACCTATGCGTAAGTCAGGAAAACAGAGGCCGAATTCGAGTAATTTCCCAGATGTCCGTTATTGGCACTTAGCGGACATGCTTCTCGAACTAGCGATGTCTGTTTCTTGGGGGTAAACGGACATTACAAATTCGCCCCTCATATCCGCTCATAAGCCATAACGGACATTAGTTGTCGAAGTTGCTGTAAGCGCTACGCCGCAGTCGGTTCGACGGCGTCCGCGACCAAAAAGCTCGCATCGCGGGCTCGTTCCTTGAGGAAAAAGGCCGCCAGCAGTCCAACCGCAGCACCGAATATTAGATAATATGCCGGCGCGATCGGGGTGCCGGTCGCTTGGATCAGCCAGGTCACGAAGAACTGTGCAAAGCCGCCAAACAGCATGACCGCGATGTTGTAGGCGATGGCGAGCGCGGTTGAGCGCACGCGAGTCGGGAATTGCTCGGCCAATGCCGTCGATATCGGGCCGTTGAAGACGCCAAACAGACTGCAGAGGATGATCTGCATGGTCAACAATGCGCCAAACGATGGACTTGCGCTGACCCAAGAGAACAGCGGGTAGGTCACCAGAAGATCGAGCACAAGAGCGGTGATCATGACGGGCTTGCGTCCGACGAAGTCGGAAAGCGCTCCGCATATCGGTATCAGCACGACCTCGCAGGCCAAGCCGATCGACTGCGCGAGGAACGCCTGGTCGAGAGGTAAGTGCAACTGGGTGCGAGCAAAGGTCGGAATGTAGATCAGGATCACGTAGAACGATATCGTTCCCGACACGACCATTCCCAGGCAAGCCAGCATCTCCTTGACGTGGGAGATGAGCACGCTGCCGGAACTCTGCTGACCCGCCGAACTTCGGTTCGATTGCAGGAATGCGGAAGTCTCATCGAGATTGCGGCGAATATAAAGGCCCACCGGACCGATAATCAGACCGAACAGGAACGGGATACGCCAGCCCCAGCTGTCGAGCGCCTCGGGCGTCATCGACCGTGTGAGCAGCGTTCCCAAAATCGCGCCGAGAAGCACGGCTAGGCCCTGGCCGACCATTTGCCAAGAACCATAAAGGCCACGCCGCCCCGCGGGCGCGCTCTCGGTGAGGAAGGCGGTGGCACTCGCGAACTCACCGCCGGCCGAAAAACCCTGTAACAGCCGGGCTGCCACCATGATAAGCGGCGCCCCGACGCCAATCGCCGCATAAGTCGGTGCGAACGCAATCATAGCGATCGCGACCGTCATTAAGGTAATGACCATCAGGAGTGCAGCTTTGCGGCCACGGCGATCGGCATAGATGCCGAGCAAAATGCCGCCTACTGGGCGCATGAAAAAGCCGACGCCGAAGGTGGCGGTGGTGAGCAAAAGTGAGGCGTACTGGCTGTCGCTGGGAAAGAATAGCCGCGCGATGACCACCGTGAAGAAACCAAAGACGATGAAGTCATACCATTCGAGAGCATTTCCAATCACCGCGGCGGCGATCTGAAGAGGCTTCGGTGCGATCTGGGAGCTCGACATGGCGGTTCCTCTGCTCAGCTTTGCCAAAAGTGCTGACAGCTCCTAAGACAAGTGAACACCTAAAAGAGCTGATTGCCGATTGCCGCGGAGAATTGGCGGGGCTTCGGTACGCGCTGATGACTCTTTTCAATTATGCTATCTCAGGCTGGCTGAGCTGGATAGTAGGGCCATGCCGGACCCGCTACGATCGCTTGTCCTGAGCCTAGAGGGGCGGCAATGAGACGGCGCGAGTTCATCAAAGTACTCGCTAGTTCACCAGCAGTTGCTTGGCCGTTTGCCGCGCGCGGGCAGCAACCGGCGATGCCAGTGATTGGCTTTCTTAGCAGCGCGTCGCCCGGACCGTTTGCACCGTACCTTGCTGTTTTTCTCGCCAGCCTACGCGAAGCGGGTTATTTCGAGGGCAGCAATGTGACGATCGAATATCGATGGGCGGAAAACCAGTACGAACGATTGCCGGCAATGGCCGCCGATCTGGTTCAACGCAAGGTCGCGGTGATCGTCGCAAGTGGCGCCAACCTCCCTGTCCTGGCGGCGAAGGCGGCGACTTCGACAATACCAATCGTGTTCACGGGACCGGATGATCCGGTCAAGAATAGGCTTGTTGATAGCCTGAGTCGTCCAGGAGGCAATGTCACAGGCGCGGCGTTATTCACGTCCGAACTGGAGACCAAACAGATAGAGCTGCTGCGTACGCTCGTGCCAACTGCGGCGAAAATCGCGGTCCTACTCAATCCAAACAATCCAAGTTTTTCAAACCACATTTCAGGACTGGATGAAGTGCGGCGCACCAGCGGAGTACAATTAGTTATTCATAAAGGGGGCGCTCCCGCCGAGATTGATGCGGCCTTCGCCGCCATGGCAGAGCAGCATACAGACGGCTTGTTGGTCGGTGCAGATCCGTATTTCAACGCGGTCCACGAACAAATTACTTTTCTCGCAGCGCGCTATAAATTGCCTGCGCTGTACACGTTTCCCGACCTTGTCATCGCCGGCGGCCTGATCAGTTACGGAAATAGCATTGCGGACAACTATCGAAAGTGCGCCGGCTATGTGGCGCGGATTTTGAAAGGCGAGAAGCCTGCCGACCTGCCGATTCTGCAGCCGACCAAGTTTGACCTCACCATTAATCTCAAGACAGCAAAATCACTCGGTCTACAGATCCCGGACAAGTTACTCGCTCTTGCCGACGAGGTGATCGAATGAGCAACTGTGTTGTTGGCCTCAGGCGGATTTGGGCTGCCAGGCGACGTTGTCGCGCAGCATAGCGT
>JBKPIZ010000297.1:0-1485 GCA_046730495.1 Pseudomonadota bacterium | reverse complement strand
TCGGCGCAGACCGCGATTTTTGCGGTACCGCCGCCGACGTCGACATTCATCACCGGCGCGCCATTGCGGATTGAACGTGCGGCCGCGCCGGAGCCATAAGCGGCCATCACCGATTCCAGGCTGTCGCCGGCGCTGACCGCGACCAGTCGGCCGGCCTGGCGCGCGAACAATTCGCCAATGCGCCGCGCATTGCGCCGCCGCACCGCAACGCCGGTCAGAATAAGCGCCCCCGCATCGATCTCGTCGGGGTCGACTTTGGCGTCGCGATATTGCCGCTCGATGAACGCGCCAAGCGCATCGGCGTCGATGGTGTCCTCCGCCGCATAGGGCGTGACCAAGATGTCGGATTGAAAAAAGCTCTCGCGCTCGGTGACGACGTAGCGGCTATCGAGCCGCTCCAACACTATGCGCGAAAATACCAGATGCGAAGTCGACGAGCCGATGTCGACCCCGACCGAAAGCACGCACAGCTCGTCTTCCTCGCCAAAGGTGCGTCCGGTATTGGAGAAGAAGATGCGGCCGCCGATTTGTTCGGTCATGTGTGGCAGCGAAATCAATCATTCCTTCGGCAATAGTCCGCGGTAATCGCGCTCATAATATTCCGACCGCATCCGGTTTTCGGCGCCTTCCTGCCGCATGCGCTCGGCGTATTCCTGCCGCAGGAACGGATCCTCCATGTAATAGGGGATCGCGGTGCCGCCTTCCGGAATATCCATTGCCGTGTAGTCGATATGTTTCTCGCCCGGCGGTCCAGGCTCGCGGCCGGGATTGTGCGGGCCAAACCATGCGGTGAGGCGGAACGGCTCCTTCGATGCGCCGAAATGCTGGTGAAACCAGCGCGCGCCGCCGGGCGCGGCCGACACCATGCCAACCGGCTCGTAATCGACACGTTTGACGTGATCGCCCTTGCCGTCCTTCCACGGTGTCAGTCCCAGATGCTCCGGCCAAGTGTAAGTGTAGCCTTTGCCTTTGACGCAGATCAGCACCGCCGCCGATGTATGCGCGTGAGCCTTCGAATAGTGACCGTTCTCGTGTTGCCCGATCCAAAGGTAGAACGTATTGCCGGTCATGAACGGTTCGACACGCCGCCAGCCGGGTGAGCGGCGGTTATCGAGCGGCAAATCGCAATTGATAATATCGGGAATGAAATTGGTCCGCCGCATTGCCAGGCCGCGCACCGGGTCCGGCTCGATGTCGTCCTTGTATTTGTAAAAATCGTCGGCGCCGGAAAACCGGTCGCGAAACTGATAGGGGCAATTGAAGATCGCGTTGGCATCGTTGATGAGATTCATCAGATTGGGCGCGGTCGTGCCGGCAAGCAGCAGCGCCGGCGCCGAACTGGCGTTGACGATGCGATGCATCGCATTCACCGGAATCGAAAACAGTGACCCTTTCTGCCATTCGAAAGCATGCCGTCTATTGTCGCCTTCGAGCCAGACCTCAGTCGAACCGCGACCTTCAACAACCAGATAGATTTCTTCATAG
>JBKPIZ010000296.1:0-1950 GCA_046730495.1 Pseudomonadota bacterium | reverse complement strand
TAGTCGGCGGTGGCGGAGAACTGGCCCTTGGTCAGGCCGTACACGCCGTTATTCTCCACGATATAGACCATGTCGACGCCGCGGCGGATGGCATGCGCGAACTGACCGAAGCCGATCGAGGCGGAATCGCCGTCGCCGGAGACGCCGAGATAGATCAGCTCGCGGTTGGCGAGGTTGGCGCCGGTGAGCACCGACGGCATGCGGCCATGCACGGAGTTGAAGCCGTGCGAATTGCCGAGGAAATAATCCGGCGTTTTCGACGAGCAGCCGATGCCGGAAATCTTCGCAACGCGGTGCGGCTCGATCGAGAGTTCAAAACACGCCTCGATGATCGAAGCGGTGATGGAGTCGTGGCCGCAGCCGGCGCACAGCGTCGAGATCTTGCCCTCGTAATCGCGGTGCGTGTAGCCGAGCTTGTTCTTCGGCAGTTCGGGGTGATGGAATTTCGGTTTGACGACGTAGGTCATGAGACGACTTTCCGCAGCGGCGTGATTTTCAAGGCATCGAGGTGCTCGCCGATGGCGCGCGCAATGAATCGCGCGGTGATCGGCGTGCCGTCGTAATGCAGGATCGGCACGAGCCGCACCGGATCGATGCCGCATTCATTGACGATCAGCGAGCGCAACTGCGCATCCCGGTTTTGCTCGACTACGAAGATGAAGTCGTGCTCGGCGATAAAGCTCGTGACGCTGGAATGGAACGGGAAGGCGCGCACGCGCAGCCGATCGAGATATTGTCCGCCTGCTTCGAGCATCTGGATCGCCTCGTCCATGGCCGGCGAGGTCGAGCCGAAATAAATCACGCCGTATTTCGTCGGCGTCTCGGCATTGGCTTGGAGCGGCCGCGGCACCAGATCTTTGGCGGTTTCGAATTTGCGAAGGAGCCGCTGCATATTGTCGGCGTAAGCGGGGCCTTCCTCGGTGTAGCGCGCGTAGCGGTCGCGCGAAGTGCCGCGGGTGAAGAACGAACCCTTGGTCGGATGGGTGCCGGGATAGGTGCGATAGGGAATGCCGTCGCCGTCGACGTCGAGATAGCGGCCGAAATCCTTGCCGGCTTCCAGCGCCGCCGCCGTCATTACCTTGCCGCGGTCGTATTTGCGGCTGTCGTCCCAGGCGAGCGGCCGGCACAGCCGGTGGTTCATGCCGATGTCGAGATCAATCATCACGAAGACCGGCGTCTGCAGCCGGTCGGCGAGATCGAAGGCGGTCGCGCCGAAGTCGAAAGTCTCCGCCGGATCTTCGGGGAACAACAGCACGTGCTTGGTGTCGCCATGCGAAGCATAGGCGCAGGAAATGATGTCGGTCTGCTGCGTGCGCGTCGGCATTCCGGTCGAGGGCCCGGCGCGCTGCACGTCGAACACCACCGCCGGAATTTCGGCGAAATAGGCGAGCCCGAGGAATTCCTGCATCAGCGAAATGCCCGGACCCGACGTCGCGGTAAACGCGCGCGCGCCGTTCCAGCCGGCGCCAATGACGATGCCGATGGAAGCAAGTTCGTCCTCGGCCTGGACGATGGCGAACTTGTTCTGCTTGCTTGCGGTATCGACGCGCAGCCGGTTGCAATGGCGGGTGAAGGCTTCGGCCAGCGATGAGGACGGCGTGATCGGATACCAGGCGCATACTGTGGCGCCGCCATAGACCGCGCCGAGGGCGGCGGCCGAATTGCCTTCGATGAAGATCCGGTCGCCGACCCCGTCGGCGCGCTTAAGCCGCAGCCCGATCGGGTGCTCCATATTCATCATCACCCAATCGCGGCCGAGATGCAGCGCGTGTTTGTTGGCGTCGAACAGCTTCTCCTTGCCTTTGTACTGCTCGGCGATCAGCTTTTCGATTTCCGCAACATCCATGTCGAGGAGCGCCGACAATGCGCCGAGATAGATGATGTTCTTGAACAATTGGCGCTGGCGCGGATCGGTATATTCGCGGTTGCAGATCGCGGTCAGCGGCACGC
>JBKPIZ010000295.1:0-2773 GCA_046730495.1 Pseudomonadota bacterium | reverse complement strand
CTTGTCGAAGGAGGTTTTGTAGACAAAGCCCAGTCCGAGCTTGCCGGTGATCTCCTTGAGCGCGGCGGCCATTTCGAAAGCATGCTCCCGGCTTTCCAAGGCGCAGGGGCCGGCGATCAGGGCAAGCGGCAAAGCGTTGCCGAACTTGGCCTTGCCAACGGTCACCACCGCATTTGGTTTTGCGCTCATTGCAGCCTTGCTGGCGCGATCCTAGCTGTGACGGCAGCGCTCCAGGTCATGTTACCGCGGAAAACGCGGTCGGCTGAAGGATCTGGTTGCGCGCGTTCTGAATGATCGGACCATCACGTTCACTTTCGGCACGCGCGGAAATCCACTGTGGATCGCCCATAAATTCGGTCCACTTCTTCTCACGCTCGGCGAGCGACTCCCAGGCCAGCAGATAAGTCAATTCGTGATTGGAATCGCCGATCAGCGTGGTCCAGAAACCGGCCTTTCGGATGCCGTGTTTCTTCCAGAGATTGAGCGTGACCTTCTCGAAGCGCTGCAGCAAAGCCGGCAGTCGGCCCGGCACACAGCGGTAAATGCGCATTTCGTAGATCATGAGTTTCCTCCCGAGAACAAGTTCTGAGCCGTCGTTGTCAATGATTTGAGCCGCCCATCCCGACAGCAGCTTGAGGACTGCGCCTGAAAACTACACCAGCCGGCTCTGCTCCACGGCCGCGCCGATAAATGACGCAAATAGTGGGTGCGGCGCAAATGGCCGCGATTTCAGTTCGGGATGGAATTGGACGCCGATGAACCAGGGATGATCATCGTACTCGATTATTTCGGGCAGCAACCCGTCCGGAGACATGCCCGAAAAGCGCATGCCATGTTGCGCCAAGCGGTCCTTGTAGGCGGTATTGACCTCATAACGGTGGCGGTGGCGCTCGGAAATCTCTGTGGCGTGATAGATTTGCGAGACCCGCGAGCCGCGCTGCAGCACCGCCGGGTAGGCGCCAAGCCGCATGGTGCCGCCCATATCGCTGGCGAGCCCGCGCTTTTGCAGCTCATTTCCCTTCATCCATTCGGTCATGAGACCAACGACCGGCTCGGGTGTGGCGACAAATTCCGTGGAGTTGGCGGCTTCAATGCCGCAAAGGTTCCGCGCTGCCTCGATCACGGCCATCTGCATGCCGAAGCAAATCCCGAAATACGGTACACGGCGCTCACGCGCGAACTGTGCGGCGCGAATTTTTCCTTCGGCGCCGCGCTGACCAAATCCGCCCGGTACCAAAATGCCGTCGACATGTTCGAGAAACGGCACCGGATCCTCATTCTCGAACACCTCGCTTTCAATCCAATCAAGATTGACCTTGACCTTGTTGGCCACCCCGCCGTGCGAGAGCGCCTCGATCAGCGACTTATAGGCATCCTTCATTCCGGTATATTTGCCGACCACCGCGATCGTGACATCGCCCTCGGGGTTGCGGATGCGCTCGTTGATGAGATGCCAGGTTGCCAAATCGGGTGACGGCGGGCTCTCGATACCGAATGCCGCCAGCACCTCACTATCGAGGCCGGCAGCGTGATACGCCTCTGGCACCGCGTAAATGTTGTCGACATCGCGGGCCTCGATTACGGCGCTTTCGCGAACGTTGCAGAATAGAGCCAGCTTGCGTCTTTCGCTCAACGGAACTTCGCGATCTGTGCGGCACAACAAGATGTCCGGCTGAATGCCGATCGCCCGCAATTCGCGCACTGAGTGTTGCGTTGGTTTGGTCTTCAGTTCGCCCGCGCTCGGGATGAACGGCATCAACGTCAAATGAATGTATACGGTGTGGCCGCGCGGCAAATCGTTGCCGAGCTGACGGATCGCTTCGAAATAAGGCAAGCCCTCGATATCGCCGACGGTGCCGCCGATCTCGCACAACACGAAATCGAATTCATCGTTGCCGTCGCGAATGAAATCTTTAATGGCATTGGTGACGTGCGGAATAACCTGGATGGTCGCGCCGAGATAATCGCCGCGCCGCTCCTTGACGAGAATTTCCTGATAGATACGGCCGGTCGTAATGTTGTCCTGGCGGGTCGCCGGCCGGCCGGTGAAACGCTCATAATGACCCAGGTCGAGATCGGTCTCAGCACCGTCATCGGTGACGAAAACCTCGCCATGCTGATACGGCGACATCGTGCCGGGATCGACGTTCAGATAGGGGTCGAGCTTACGCAGCCGCACTTTGTATCCGCGCGCTTGTAAGAGCGCGCCGAGCGCCGCCGATGCGAGACCCTTACCGAGTGAGGAGACCACGCCGCCGGTGATAAAAATATACCGCGCCATGGGACCTAACCCTTAGCGCGGCTCGCTCGATTCGACGAGCGATTTTCCGGCATGGCTGGCGCGCCATGAGAAATCTGCCGTGAGCGCAAGCCAAAAACGGTGTTTTTACAATACATTGGCCTTGTATGTTTAGGCACAACCATAAGTGGCAGTTGTGGGCATTTTCTGCCCCAAGACCTCTGCCCCAAGACGGCTGCCCAGCAGGATCGATCGCGCCTACCGCGATTGCGGGACCTGCGGTCCAGTCGGCGCAGGAGCGGGCTGCTGCCCTGGCGCCGACCGCGGACCTGATGGCAGCGTGGGGAAACCCTTCTGCAACTCATTGAGCAGTCCGCCACCGCCTTGGCCGCCTTGGCCCGATTGAGGCGGTTGTGGCGTTCCGGCGGGCGCCTCCTGGCTCGTCGGAGCGCCGGTATTGATGATTGAGGCGGGGTGGCGCTGAAAACTCGCCCACCACGATAAAACCAGGCTGGTGACAAAGAAGCCTGCCGC
>JBKPIZ010000294.1:0-4138 GCA_046730495.1 Pseudomonadota bacterium | reverse complement strand
AGAATTGTTTGCTCGTCATAGGGCTTGAGGGTTGCGAGATCGATCACTTCCGCGTCTGTTCCTTCGGCAGCCAATTCGTCCGCCGCTTCCAATGTGTCCTTGACCATCGCTCCCCAGCTAATCAGCGTCACGTCGCGACCCTCACGAACGACAAAAGCGACGTCGAGTGGCAAGGCCTCGCCTGTGTCTTCGATTTCGCCCTTCACTGACCGGTAGATGCGCGTAGGTTCCAGAAAAACCACCGGATCAGGATCGCGGACCGCAGCGAGCAAAAGACCATAGGCGCGTTCCGGCGCTGATGGGACCACTACGCGCAAGCCGGGGATGTGAGCGAGCATCGCCTCAGTTGCTTCCGAATGATGTTCGGGGGCGCGAATGCCCGCGCCATGCGGCACGCGTAAAACCATTGGGCAACTGAGCCGTCCCTGCGTTCGGTTGCGGAGCCTGGACGCGTGGTTCACCAGTTGATCGATGCAAGGATAAAGGAATCCCAGGAACTGGATCTCACCGACAGGTTTGAGACCCTGCGCCGCCATGCCCACGCAGAGTCCACCGATGAGAGCTTCCGACAGCGGCGTGTCGAAAACGCGCTCGGCGCCGAAGCGCTGCTGCAAGCCAGCGGTAGCTCGGAAAACGCCGCCGTTGACGCCGACATCCTCTCCGAAGACCACGACATCGGGATCATCCGCGAGCGCCCGGGCGAGCGCCAAATTGATCGCATCGACCAACGTCGCCTCAGGCATTGAGGTCCTCGATTTCCTGGCGCTGGCCGGCATAGGCACTAGGCAGCCTGGCATAGAGATGATCGAACATGGTCTCCGGCGGACGCGGGCCGGTCGCCAAATAGTGCTCGATAGCAGCCGTCACCTTTTGCTCGCATTCGGTAGTGATTTTTTCCTCGTCCGCTTTGCTCCAATTCATTCGACTGACGAGATAGTTTCGCAACCTGACGATCGGCTCCTCCTTCCAGCGTTGCTGTACCTCTTCCGTCGAGCGATAACGCGACGCGTCATCGGCGGTAGTGTGATCACCAAGCCGGTAGGTGACGGCCTCTATCAGACGTGGACCGTCCCCCGCCCGAGCTGAAGCGATCGCCGCATCAGCTGCTGCGCGCATAGCGATGACGTCGTTGCCGTCGACTTGCTCCCCAGAGAATCCTGCAGCGATTGCCTTCTGCGCCAGCGTCTGTGACGCCGTCTGCAGCCGGAGCGGCACGGAGATCGCCCACTGATTGTTGTTGATCAAGAACACGACAGGCAACTTGCAAACTCCTGCGAAGTTCATGGCCTCCCATACGTCGCCCTTAGAGGTCGCGCCGTCGCCCAGGATACAGACCACCGCGCGGGCTTGTTTGCGGTATTGGAAGGCGTAAGCGACGCCGGCCGCGTGTGGCGCCTGCGAACCGACAGGAATGCAAAATGGAAAATCATGGGCTGGTCCAGACCAGTGATTGCCGCGCTCGTCGCCGCCCCAAAACAGCAGGATGTCCTCCATGGTCACCCCGCGCCAGAGCAGTGCCGCATTATCGCGGTAGCTAGGTAGAAGCACATCTTCTGGCCGCATGGCGCTGGCAATTCCAACCGTGACCGCCTCTTGGCCTAGCGACGTTGCATAGGTACCGAGGCGGCCTGTGCGCTGCAGCGACACGGCTCTCAAATCGAAGGCGCGCGCCAACGCCATGCCGCGGTACATGGAAATGATCAGATCTCGATCATTGGCAAAATCTGGAAGATGGCGGAGGACCCCACCATCCGGTGCTAGGTAAGCTCGCCGACGCACTTCGAAGTTGGCGATGACCGGTAGCTCTTCCTGCATCATGTCCTCACGGAAGCTTCGCGATCATGATCGCACTGGTCAGTGTGATGGGGAAGGCCAGCCGCTCAAAACGGCGCAAGTGGGCCAACAAAGTTAAGGGCGTGGTGGCCGAACGCGCCGAGATCATCCCCGGCCTCACTTGTCGAGACGCACCACCAACGTCGGATGACCGAGGCGAAGTCAGTGAGTCTGCGGGCGAGGTTAAGCCGCGCGTCCATCTTGCGGTGCGGTTGCCTAGACCGCACATGACGATGAGTGGCGAGTCCGATAAGAGCATTGACGGGCGTGGCGACAGTTCTGATCATCGGCGCCAGCAGAGGGATTGGCTTTGAGACCCTGAAGGCCGCCCTCGAAACCGGACATTCGGTTCGTGCCCTGGCACGGTCGGCCCGAAGAATAGTTGTTAGTCACCCCAAACTCGAGAAAATTGCCGGCGACGCGCTCGAGATGGCTACCGTGAAACGTGCGCTGACCGGCATCGATGCCGTCATCCAGTCGCTTGGCGTTTCGGCTGGGCCCGAAATCATCTTCGAGCCGACGAGGCTTTTCTCGAAGGCGACCCAAGTGCTCGTCAGCGCGATGGAGGAGGCTGGAATCAAGCGTTTGATCTGCGTAACGGGCCTCGGGGCGGGCGACAGTCGCGGCAGTGGCGGGTTTCTTTATAGCGTGGCTCTCCATCTGCTGCTGGGGCGCATCTATGACGACAAGGACGTACAGGAACGCATCGTCCGCAGGAGCAAGCTCGACTGGGTGATCGTGCGTCCCGTGATCTTGACCAGCGGGCCAAGGACGAGAGCCTATCGCGCGTTAGTCGATCCGCGCGACTGGACATGCGGTTTCATCTCACGGGCCGACGTGGCGGATTTCCTCGTCAAGCAGATCGACAACGGCGCCTTTCTGCATAAGACGCCGGTGCTCACGAGCTAGTGTAGAAATGAAGCACGTATCTCCACATCGAAACTCGGGGCTGGCTGTTATTCTCTTTGGGACTGCGCTGATAATCCTATGGGGAAATGCTGCCATGGCGATGAGCTTAAATTCACCCGCGTTCCAACAGAATGGTCACATTCCCTCGAAGTACACCTGCGAGGCCGAAGATGTCTCGCCGCCACTTGCGTGGGAGGGTGTCCCTAATGGCGCTAAAAGTCTCGCCCTGATTATCGATGATCCTGACGCGCCGGATCCGAAAGCACCCAAGATGGTTTGGGTACATTGGGTCGTCTACAACATGCCGCCCGATACCAAGAGCTTGCCTGAGAACGCAGGCAAGGCACGGTTGCCGCCAGGCGCCTTACTCGGACTTAACGATTTTAAGAAAACGGGCTATGGCGGCCCCTGTCCCCCGATCGGCCGGCACCGTTACTTCCATAAACTCTACGCGCTGGACATCACGCTCGATCTAAGAGACGCGACTAAATCGCAGATCGAGCGAGCAATGCAGGGCCACATACTGGCCAATGCGGAACTCATCGGCACATATCAAAAGGGTGACCGGTAGCATTCGAGGCCCGGCCGTATAGCGGGCTGACGATGACGGCCGCGCCCGCGGAGGTGATGTCATATGCGCGCGCGTTTGTGCACAGCATTGGCGCTACTTCCGCTTGCCTTAGGAGGTCACGCGCGAGCGGCCGAGGACGAGCCGAAGGTGATCACGTTATCCTGCGATGGAATGCTCACTCCGACCTACGGCGATAATAAACCAGCGGACCCGCAGCCGTTGCAAAAGGCTAGCGTGGTCGCGGACCTCAATGAGCAGACCGTGTTCTTCTTGGGCTACGTCGCTCCCATCGAAGGTGTCGAGGGGGCCAGCATCCATTTCGGAGGAAGGCAGATCGTCGACTACGGTTTCATTGTCGAGATCAGCGGCAACATTAATCGGGCAACTGGCCATATGGATGCAACACTAGTGATGTCCGACCCGATGCAGCCCCGCGATCCTGTCACTGCCACGATCAAGTACGACATGGTTTGCAAGGTGAATGAATAATCGCGGCATGTGGGCGCTTGACACCTGCCAGCAGGACGCTGGGGGTCAAAAGCAGACTGACACCTAAAGCGCGATGTCCGCTTTACCCCCAAAAGCGGACATCGCTGAGTATGACTGGGATGTCCGCTTTGGCCCCATCAAAGTCATGTCTGAAATCCGAAGGTTCCCACTACTACGCGGTTCGTTGACGGAACGTCGCATTGTTAGACTCACGCCATTCAGCTATTTGGTTGGTCCGCCCGATGTCTACCGTGCGTTTATTTTGATTGCCCATGCTGACCGCCAAACGACTTCGCAAGGTTCTGAGTTACGCCCCTACAACTGGGATATTTCGGT
>JBKPIZ010000293.1:0-11583 GCA_046730495.1 Pseudomonadota bacterium | reverse complement strand
CGAAGTGCTGCTTGCCCATCCCGGCGGTCCGTTTTGGGCAAAAAAGGACGCAGGCGCCTGGACCATCCCGAAGGGCCTGGTCGAACCCGGCGACGAACCTATCGCCGCCGCTCGGCGCGAATTCACGGAAGAAACAAATCTTCTCGCGCAGGGCGACATGATTGAACTCGCACCTGTCGTTCAAAAAAGCGGAAAACTCGTGCACGCCTTTGCCCTGGAGGCAGACTTCGATCTTTCGCAATTCGCCAGCAATACCTTTGCGCTGGAGTGGCCGCCCAAATCGGGCCGCCGACAAAGTTTCCCCGAGATCGACCGGATCGCCTATTTCACGCTGCCCATCGCAAAGCTGAAGATCATCGCGTATCAGGGGCCGCTGTTGTCCGAACTTGAGAAGCGTGTCGCGCGATTGTCATGACGCGCATCATAATTGCTATTGGCGCGACAGGATTGGTAGCGCAAAGTCTTTTCGCGCAAAAACTACTGGCGCAAGACTTGCGGCCAGTCGACCTCGTCTTCCGCCAGAACCCACGTCTCGCGCCGCGCCGCTTCCTGCCATTCGTTCCACGAAGGCAATGCCATCATCGCACGCATGTAGCTCAGCGCCGTTGAGCTCACCTCAACTGCGTAAGTGTGAAATCGCCAAACCACAGGAGCAAACATTGCGTCGGCGGCGCCGAATGAGCCAAACAAGAATGGACCACCAGCGCGATACTGGCTTCGGCATTCGCCCCAAATGGCATCGATGCGCACCACGTCCTTGGCGGTGCCACTATCAAGAGCTCGGAATCTCACCGGCCGCGCGATGTTCATCGGCAGGTGACGCCGTAGCGAAACAAATCCCGCATGCATCTCCGATGCAACCGCGCGAGCATGCCCTCGTGCCGCAGGATTCTTGGGCCATAAATCCGGCGGCGGGAAACTTTTCTGAGAGATATTCCAGGATCGCCAGCGATTCCCACACGCGCACGTCGTCGTCGCACAACACCGGAACACGTCCAGAACCGCCGAGCGCCAGAACCCGCGTTTTGAAATCGGCCGCGTCAAGCGAGATCACTGTCTCGTCAAACGTGATGCCTGCGACCTTCATCGCCAGCCATGGCCGAAACGACCAGGACGAGTAATTTTTGTTGCCGATAACCAGATGCAGCGACATCACGGCTCGCAGGCGGACGGTAAGCAGTCTAGGGCGCCGCCAAACAAGAGTTCATTAAAGCCGATGATGATGCAACCCGATCAAAATCGGGTCAGACCAGGCCGGTGACGACGGCGAGAAAAGACACAAATAGTACTGCGGCCAAGGTGAACATCACAGTCAGCGCCATCTCACCCCATTGCGCAATCGGCGCGGCGGCCTCTGCCGTGGTTTCGATCGGCTCGGCGGGCAAAGCGGTGGGCGTATCGCTGAACATTCGCGGACCCTTCCGGAAGACACAACAATCCGGAATATTCGGAGGCAGCGATGAAGGATTGGTAAAGCTAAGAACTCGCGCCAGAGCGCCAGCGGTGCAGCGAAGCGGTTTGTGAATGAAAGTGCGTATTTCAGTTCATCCAAGCCCGGTTGAGAGGCAAATAATGGTCTGCTAGGGGGCGGGAAACAGCTCAGAGGTCTTGCCGGTCAGCCAATACGTGCCAAGGCCCATCCATTCGTGAACGGCGTAGTCGGTCATCGCCAGCCCTCCGGCGAATGACACAAAAAGCTCTGCCGCATCGCGTCTTCCTCGCGTATGCCAATTGACGGGATAAGCTTCCACCGCGAAACCGGCGGCCCGAAAGGCGGCGACCGCACGCGGCATGTGAGAGGCCGACGTCACCAAGAGCCAGCGCTCGCCCGGCTTGGGATCGGCAAGCAGGCGCGAGAACACCGCGTTTTCAATCGTGTTGCGCGATTGTTCCTCCGCGGTAATGCGTTCATGGGGAACGCCGAGCGCCTCGAATTCTTTCACCGCGAGCGGCGCTTCGAGTGGAGCCGTCGGATCGAGCGAGGCTGTGCCCCCGGTGAAGATAATGCGGGCATTCGGATAGCGATGCGCCAGCTCCACCGCAACGGTGAGACGCTCAGCCGAACCATTGAGGGCGACGACGCCGCGTGCCACCGAGATATCGGGTGAAATCGCTCCGCCGAGGACGACAATGCCGTCTGGAGCTCCGCGCGAGGCGTTCCAAGGCGGGAAACGTTCTTCCAGCGGCAGCAACAGGATGCGTCCGAGCGGCGAGTAGCCGACCGCAGCAATCAGCACGAGACTGGTGACGATGAGCCAACTGGCGAGCCGCCGAAACCGCGTGAACAACAGAACTAGGCCGATCAACCCGATTGCCATCAGCAGATTTGACGGCATCATGAGGTAGCCAACCGTCTTTGAAAGAACGAAGAACACTCATCACTCCGATTAGAAACGTTCCCTAATCACGGTGCTCCCGTAGCAGACGTTCGGGTGGCTTTTCCTCTCGGTGAACCCCCTAACGCGCAGCTCAGTCGCAAGCATTCACGGCCGCGTCTTACGCCAGGCTGCATAGCGGGCTTTGGCCTCGTCATTGGGCGGATAAAGGCCGGGCAGCTTCACACCTTTTTCGACCTCACCAAAGACCCAACTTTCATACAGCTCGTGTTCGGCGCCTTCGTGAGCAACGAAGTCAATCAAGTTCTGAGGAATGACCACCGCACCATCATCATCCACGACGATCACGTCGCCGGGAAACACGGCGCAACCGCCGCAGCCGATCGGCTGTTGCCAACCAACGAAAGTCAAACCATTGACGGATGCCGGCGCGGCAACGCCGGCACACCACACCGGAAGCGCACTCGCCAATACACCGGCGCGATCGCGCATCACGCCGTCGGTGACCAGCGCCGCAACGTTGCGCTTCTTCATCCGCGCGCAAAGAATGTCGCCAAAGATTCCGGCGCTCGGCACGCCCATTGCGTCCGCAACTACGACCACCCCTTCCGGCATGTCTTCGATTGCGGCGCGCGTTGAGATCGGGCTCGCCCAGCTCTCAGGCGTCGCCAAGTCCTCGCGCACCGGCACGAACCGCAGCGTGAATGCCGGGCCGACGATCCGCTCACCGCCGAGGACAAGCGGTTTCGGACCATTCATCCAGCACCGCCGGATGCCCTTCTTCAACAACATGGTGGTGATGGTGGCGGTCGTCACCTTGCGCAGAATGTCGAACGAGGTGGCGCTCATATTGGCTCCCCTATCATGCCGGCACGATACCAAGCCGTTCGTCGCGCCGGCGCAGCCAGGCCACGAGCGGGATCGACAGCAGCACCATCCAGGCCTTACCCACGACTTGCCCGGGCAGGAAATCGAGCGAGCCGAAAGCGAGCCATAGGAATGCAACCGAGTCGACGACCAGGCCGGCACAGCTTGATGCAATGACCGCCGTCACCAGCCGGCGGCGCGCCAGCGGGGTGTAAACCGCGAGATCGGCAAACTCGGAGAGAAAAAAAGCGGTCGCCGAAGCCACGACCAGCGAGGCGGGCGCGTACAAGGCCGAAAGAGCGCTGCCGGCCAGAACCGCCAGCGCCGAAATCGCCGTGCCAAGGCGTCGCTGCACCAGATCGCGCAAAACCAGCGCTATGCCGACCATGGTGACGCCTGAAGGCGCCATCAAACCGGGGGCGACCGGCACCAGGCATGGCCCGTTCGGCACGCAGGTGGTGCCGACATGACCGATCAGCCAGTTGGCGGCGGGAATCGTGAGCGCAAAAAGAAGCAGGAACAATATTCCTTCGCGTGTGCGGTGCCGTTCCAGATTCATGATCCCTTCCATTTTGCAAAACCTGCCGCGCGCAAACGGCACGCCGGACATTCGCCGCAGCCCAAGCCCCAATCGTGACGATGTTCGCGGTCACCGAGATAGCAGGTGTGCGTCTCGGCGAGAAGGATATCGATCAACGCGGCGCCACCGATCTCGTGCGCAAGCGCGAAGGTCGCCGCCTTGTCGATCCACATTAGCGGCGTATGAATGACAAACCGGCGGGCGGTACCGAGCGTCAAAGCCAGCTGCATCGCTTTGATGGTGTCGTCGCGGCAATCCGGATAACCGGAGAAATCGGTTTCGCACATGCCGGCAACGAGGTGACCGATATCGCGCCGGTAGGCGACCGCACCGGCAAAAGCGAAGAACACCAGATTTCGTCCCGGGACGAAGGTCGTCGGCAGACCGGATTGAGCGATCCCGATCTCTGCCTCGCGCGTGAGCGCCGTTTCAGAAATCTCAGCAAGCGCATCGATGCGGACAACGTGGTCTTCACCGAGACGCGCGCGCCAATTTTGTGAGCATGCCGCCAAGGCCGAACGAACGCGCGGACGCACTTCGAGTTCAACGGCGTGACGCTGGCCATAGGCAAACCCGATCGTCTCCACCCGGGCAAAGCGCTCGAGCGCCCAGGCCAGACAGACCGTCGAATCCTGCCCTCCCGAGAACAAGACAAGCGCGCTGTTCAAGGGGTCCACTGCGCTTATCCCTTGAGCCAGGCGCCGATCCTTTTGACGGCTTCGCGCATGTCGTCATGCGACCCGGCATAGCATAAGCGCAGGAAGTTTCGGCCGCGGATTGGATCGAAATCGACGCCGGGAGTTGCCGCCACGCCCGCCTGTTCGAGCATGCGTTTAGCGAAGTCGAAACTGTCGTCCGAGAAGCGCGACGTGTCGACATACAGATAAAATGCGCCATCCACGGGCAAGAATGAGTCAAGGCCCGCCTGCGGCAGTCCATCCAACAGGATGCGGCGATTCTCCTCATAACCATGTTTTATGTTTTCAAGCTCATCGCGGCCGTCGAAGGCCGCCTGAGCCGCGATCTGCGAAAGGGTGGGAACGGAAATCGCCAAGTTCTGCTGCAGGCGCTCCATCGTGCGAAGCAGTGACGGCGGCACGACCATCCAGCCGATGCGCCAGCCCGTCATGCAAAAATATTTGGAGAAGGAATTGACGACGATCGTGTTCGCAGACAACGCAGCCGCGCTCCGCGCCCGGAACGCATAATCGAGCCCGTGATAGATTTCGTCGGAGATTACGGCGATCCCAGCGTCCTCGGCCGATTGGATGAGTTCGCCAAGCGCCGCCGCGGTCATCATCGTTCCGGTTGGATTGGCCGGAGAGCCGACCACCACGCCTTTGAGGGGACGGGCGCGATGTTGCGCGAGCAGCAGATCGCCGGTGAGCGCCCAGCGCGTGGGCGCGTTGGTTTCGATCAATACCGGCTCGCAACCCAGCGCGCTGAGAATGTGCCGGTACGGCGGATAACCGGGGACAGCCACAGCGACGCGATCACCGGCCTCGAACAGGGCGAGAAAGGCCAGCATGAACGCTGCCGACGATCCCGTGGTCACGACGACGCGTTCGGAATCGACTTCGACGCCATGCCATTGCGCATAAGACTGGGCGATGCGCCGGCGCAGCGAGGCGATTCCCAGTGCCGCGGTGTAGCCATGGGCGGAGTTGCCGAGCGCAGCCCGCACCGCGGCGATGGCACTCGCCGGCGCACCGGCGGCTGGCTGGCCGACCTCCATGTGTACGATGGTCCGACCTTGGGCCTCGAGCCGCTCTGCCGCGGCCATGACGTCCATGACCATAAACGGCGGGACCCCGCTGCGGACCGAAGGCTGCAGTAAAGCTTTTGCCCTTTCCAGCATGAGCCGCGTTCAATTCCTTAATTGCTTGATCGGTTTACGCCCCGCTGATGCCGTATTCGGCGGGTCTGGTGCATATCGCGATGATCGCCAGCGTGCGTGTTGACCCTAATCCCTTCGGTCCATAGGTTGCCGCCGCAACAACCCGATTCAGCGTCACATGATGGTTGCTCGATCTCCTAGCAAGACGCGGCCGCCGAGACCAGCTATGCGCGCGATCGCGGCGCTGACCGCCGCGGCCGTCGGTCTTGCGAGCTTTCCGGCCCGGACCCAGACCGGCGCGAACGCCGGCATTCCGATGATCCGCGACGCCGAGATCGAACAGCTGCTGCGCGACTACACGGCGCCGATTTTTCGGGTCGCCGGTCTGACCGATCAAAATATTCACGCCGTCATCATCGACGATAAAAGCTTCAACGCCTTTGTAATGGATGCGCACCGCATTTTCATCAATGTGGGCGCCCTGACGCAGGCGGCCACGCCCAATCAAGTCATCGGCGTGCTGGCGCACGAAACCGGTCACATTGTCGGCGGGCATCTTTCCAAGATTCGACAAGAGCTGGCGAACGTGCAGACGGCCGCCCTGATCGGTCTGTTGCTTGGCGTTGGTGCCATAGCCGCCGGCGCGCGTTCGGGTGGTAGCGATGCCGGCAATGTCGGTCTGGCCGCGATCACGGCGCCGCAAGCATTGGGCCTTAACCACTTGCTTGCCTATCAGCGTGCGCAAGAGGAATCTGCCGATCGCGCCGGCGTGCGCTTTCTTACGATGACCGGCCAGTCGGCAAAAGGAATGTACGACACGTTCAAACACTTTGCCGACGAATCGCTATTCGCGGCGCAAGGCGCGAACCCATATTTTCAGAACCATCCCATGCCGCAAGAGCGCATGGCGGCGCTGACTGAATTGGTGAAAACTCCGTACTGGGCGAAGAAGGATTCTACGGAGCTCCAATTCCGGCACGACATGATGCGAGCCAAACTTTTTGGCTTCACCGAACGGCCGGCAAGCATCCTAGCGCATTATCCCTTGGCCGATGCCAGCATGCCGGCGCGCTATGCCCGCGCTATTTCCGCTTATCGGTTCGGCGATCCGCGCGGCGCAATGGTCCAAATCGACAGCTTGATTCAAGCAATGCCAAACTACCCCTATTTTTACGAACTGAAGGGCCAAGCACTCCTGGAGGGCGGCCATCCAGCCGAAGCGGTCGCCCCGTTGCGCCATGCCGTGCAATTGGCGCCAAGTCCCGCGCTTATTCAGATTCTGCTTGCCCAGGCAATCGTTGCAACAAATGATGCGAAATCGGCCGACGAGGCAATTTCACTTCTGCACGCAGCCATCATCAAGGAACCCGAAGCGGCCGACGCCTACACGACGCTGGCGATGGCTTATGCGCGCAAAAATAACCTCGCCGACGCGGACCTTGCCTCGGCCCAGGCCGCTTTCGCGCGCGGCGACAACAAGACCGCGCGCGAACTCGCCGAACGCGCCAAGCAGCGTTTTCCGATCGGATCACCGGGCTGGGTTCGGGCGGACGACATTGTTGCCTTCAACAAAAATCAGAAGCAGAACCCGCTTCGCCCCGGTCAATGAGGAAAAGGACGATTGAAAATGGCTTGGAGCCTCCGCACGGCACTCGCGATCTTGACCATCATGCTGTTGGCGCCGCTTGCCGCCGCGCAAGATCGCACTCCTCAAGCAAGTCCGGCGACGACTCCTGTTCCGCCAACGGCATCGGAAGCATTTTCGGCGGCGCAAGCCCGCGAAATAGAAAACATCGTCAAAAATTACCTCGTGCAACATCCCGAGGTGCTGCAAGAGGCTATGGAGGCGTTGGATCGCAGGCAGAAGGAAGCCGAGGCGGATAAAGCCCGGGTCACGATCAAAGAGAACAACGCCACCATATTCAACTCGACCCACCAGGTTGTGCTCGGCAATCCGCAGGGCAAGGTGACCATGGTGGAGTTCTTCGATTACAACTGCACTTACTGCAAGCGTGCGCTGGCCGACATGCTCGATCTGTTGAAAACGGATACCGATCTCAAGTTTGTTCTCAAGGAATTTCCGGTCTTGGGTCCCGGCTCCGTCGAAGCCGCACATGTCGCTGTTGCCGCGCGCATGCAAGATCCTTCAGGAAAGAAATACATGGAATTCCATCAGAGGCTGCTCGGTGGCCGCGGCCCCGCCGACAAAACGCGCGCGCTGGCGGCAGCCAAAGATGTCGGTTTCGACATGGCGCGGCTGGAAAAGGACATGAATAGCGACGAGGTGAAGGCCACCATTGAAGAGAATATGAAACTGGCCGATGCCCTTGGCGTCAGCGGAACGCCGAGCTACGTCGTCGGCGACGAGGTCGTGGTCGGGGCCGTCGGTCTGGATGAGCTGCGCGCCAAGATCAAAAACGAACGGAAATAGTCGCCCGGACCATCCGCCATCGCGCGGCCGTTAAGGACGCGCGGGCGAGCGTGCCGAACGCGGCCCGATCCCGCTTCCACTTTGCAGGGGCCTTCCTTATAACGAGTTCAGGCGGGATGGCCCGCGGCAATAGCCGGCTCAGCGCGCATGGCCAAAACTATTTACGTCCTTAACGGACCCAACCTCAATTTGCTCGGCACCCGCGAGCCGCACATCTATGGCCGCTCGACGCTTGCCGACGTCGAAAAGCTCTGCCGCACCACGTCCGAGCGGCACGGATTTGCGCTCGTCTTCCGCCAATCCAATCACGAAGGCCAGATCATCGATTGGATCAATGAGGCGCGGGCGGAAAAAGCGGCCGGGCTTGTCATCAATCCTGCGGGCCACACGACGACATCGGTCGCGATTCTGGACGCGCTGCTCACGATGGAATCGCCGGTCGTTGAGGTGCATATCAGCAATATCCATGCTCGCGAGGAGTTTCGTCGGCATTCTTATGTCTCTCGCGCCGCGCGAGCCGTAGTCTGCGGCTTCGGCATCAACGGCTATGCGCTTGCCATATCCGGTCTTGCCAGCCTGCTCGGCGCCAAGGAGTGATCGTGGCGCGCAAGTCCGATAGTCAGGGGACGCCCGCAATCGATCACGAAGCAATTCGCGAGCTGGCGAAGCTATTGGACGAAACCGGCCTTACGGAAATTGCCGTCGAGCGCGGCGGCGTGTCGATCCGCGTCGCACGACATTCCGGCGGCGGCCACGGGCGTGCGCGCGCCGCCGAATCCGCGGCGCCGACACCGGTTGCCTCAGCACCACTAGCGGTCGATCCGGCGCAGCACCCCGGAGCAGTCGCCTCGCCGATGGTGGGAACGGCCTATCTTGCGCCGGAACCCGGTGCGCGTCCCTTTGTCGAAGTGGGCACGGTGGTAAAAACGGGCGAGCCGCTGATGATTATCGAAGCGATGAAGACGATGAACCAGATCCCGGCGCCACGGCCCGGAACGGTGATCCAGATTCTCGTCGACGACGGCCAGCCGGTAGAATACGGCCAGCCGCTCATGATCATCGAATGACGCCAAGCCTGAGCCGGCGCAGAACATAAGCGGCGAGGATGTTCGACAAGATCCTCATTGCCAATCGCGGGGAAATCGCGCTGCGGGTGCTGCGCGCCTGCAAGGAGCTGGGCATTGCAACGGTCGCGGTACACTCCACCGCGGACGAAGACGCGATGCATGTACGTTTGGCGGATGAAAGCGTCTGCATCGGGCCGCCCCCTGCCAAAGATAGTTACCTGAACATCCCTGCCCTTCTCGCGGCCTGCGAGATCACCGGCGCGGACGCCGTGCATCCCGGCTACGGTTTTCTCTCCGAGAACGCCCGGTTTGCCGAAATTCTCGCCGAGCACAACGTGCATTTCATCGGTCCCCGCCCTGAGCACATTCGCCTGATGGGCGACAAGATCGCGGCCAAGCGTGCCGCGAAAGAGCTCGGTATTCCTGTCGTGCCAGGCTCCGACAGCGACGTCGGCAGCGAGGCTCACGCGCAGCGGCTCGGCCGCGAGATCGGCTATCCGCTGATGCTCAAAGCGGCCGCGGGCGGCGGCGGCCGCGGCATGCGTGTGGTGACTGAAGAATCCCGGCTTGCTTCAGCGCTGGTATCGGCGCGCGCTGAGGCGAAGGCGGCTTTCGGCGATGACACGCTCTATGTTGAAAAGTACCTCACCCGACCGCGTCATATCGAGATTCAGGTGCTCGGCGACGGCAAGGGCGGCGCAATTCATCTTGGCGAGCGCGACTGCTCATTGCAGCGCCGCCACCAGAAAGTCTGGGAAGAAGGGCCCTCCCCGGCGCTTAACAGCAATACGCGCGACGAGATCGGTGAGACTGTCGCCAAGGCCATGCGCGCCATCAAATATCTCGGCGTGGGCACGGTCGAATTTTTATACGAGAACGGCAAATTCTATTTCATCGAAATGAATACGCGGATTCAGGTCGAGCATCCGGTGACCGAGATGATCACCGACATCGATCTCATCCTGGAGCAGGTCCGCGTTGCGGCCGGCGGTGACCTGCAATTGACACAGAATGAACTCAAGTTTTACGGCCACGCCATCGAGTGCAGGATCAATGCCGAAAACCCGGTGTCGTTTCGACCCTCGCCCGGAAAGATCGTGCACTATCATCCGCCCGGCGGCTTGGGGGTGCGCGTCGATTCCGCCGTCTATCACGGCTATACGATTCCGCCCTACTACGATTCACTAGTCGGTAAGCTGATCGTGCGCGGCAAGACGCGGAGCGAATGCCTGATGCGGCTAAAGCGCGCGTTGGACGAATTCGTCGTCGATGGCGTCGAGACCACGCTGCCGTTGTTCCGCGCGCTGGCGCGCGAAAAGGACGTCATCGACGGCCAAAACCACATCCAATGTCTCGAGGAGTTCCTGGCGCGCGGCGGCTTGCCGGAGTAAGCCTCAGGCAGGTACCGCGACTGGCGTGGCGCGCACCGCGGCGGCGACTAACCGTGCGAGGACGGCGGGCTCGTAAGGCTTCGGCAGCAGCACCGATCCAGGGACACGCGCCTCTTGCTTGAGCGTTGCCGCACGGGCGGAAGCGTAGATGACCGCCAAATTCGGCTGCATTTCACGGGCGCGACGCGCCAGCGCCGTCCCATCCATCCCCCCCGGCAGGTTGATATCGGTCAGCAGAACGTCGATTGGCGCGCGCGCGATATGCAGGAGAGCATCAGCCGCGTTGGTCGCGCTCTCGACGGCAAAGCCCTGCTCCGAGAGCGACTGCGCGATCCACTCGCGGATGAAGAATTCGTCTTCGACGAACAAGACGCGAATTCGTTCGGCGTCCGTTGTATCTACGCCTGTGTGTACGCCCATGGCAGGCCACTCACCCCGTCTATAGCCGCCCAATGCATTGCGCCAAAAAGCGTTCAAATTTGCAAAAACTGTAGTCAATTATGCTTTGCAAGCGGTTAACAATTGCAGGGAGCCGCCCGCCTGTTGAAGGCAAAGGCATCGGCCGGTTAAACGAATCCATGGCAAGCCGCGAGTCCGCATTCATCGACATCACGCCGGAGGTGCTGCTGAAGGCTTACTCCTGCGGGATATTTCCTATGGCGGAGAGCGCCGATGATCCGGCGCTTTATTGGATCGAGCCCGAGCGTCGCGGAATTATTCCTCTGGATCGGTTTCACCTTGCGGGCCGCTTGGGGCGCACGGTCCGTTCCACTCCCTTCACCGTAGTCGTTGACCGGAACTTCGACGCGGTGATCGAAGGTTGCGCGCAGCCGCAACCGGGGCGGAGCCGTACCTGGATCAACAGTCGCATTCGCACTCTCTATCGCAAGCTCTACGAGCGCGGCGATTGTCACACCGTCGAGGTTTACGACGGCGAAAGCTTGATCGGCGGTCTTTACGGGGTCAGCCTCGGCCGGGCGTTTTTCGGTGAAAGCATGTTTCACCGCGCGCGAGACGCTTCAAAAATCGCTCTGGTTCATCTGGTCGCCCGGCTCAAAGCGGGCGGCTATCGTT
>JBKPIZ010000292.1:0-8065 GCA_046730495.1 Pseudomonadota bacterium | reverse complement strand
CGAACCTCGGTCACCTCGCCCTCCAGGAACTTTTTGCCATCCTTGAACACCGTCACCCCCCGCGCCTTTAGTCCCTCGGTCAAATCCTTATGTCGAATTGTGTGCGCGCAAGGGCCGATTAGGATGACCTAATTAATTTGTTTGTCTTGTTGCATATCAGCCACTCTCCAGAGTGGCGTTAGACAAGCGCCAGCGCGCTTTGTTTAAAACATCTTGATTTATCTCCGCACCAGCTCCGGCAGCTTGGCGATATTCAAGCAATCCTTCGCGCCTCATCGCGCGTCAACAACTTGGCCAGCGATCGTCGTCCCGGCTCATCCTCGAACTAGACATAAGCGAGCTGCTGCCTGTTGTGGTCGCGGACGATGAAGCAGGCATCGTTGTATTTCCTCGATAGACCCAGGGCGGCGGAAAGCGGCGGGCGGGCATATAGAGCTAAAGCTACTTCGTCGTGGCGCGTTGCTCGGCCCGTTGGGCAAGCTTTTCGTAATCTTGGGCAATACTGAGCATTATAGCCTTGGTGTGAGGGTCCATCATTTGCACGGCAACTGCCCGCGCTTCCTCGGCTCGCTCGCGCCAGTATTTACCATCGTTTAGTTTCGTCACCGGATGCACCGCTTTACTTTTTAGATCGTTTGCCGAGTAAGAATTTTTGTGAAGGGCTTAATGACTTATCCGTTCGATGAGGACAACCCATCCAACAACAAGGGCGGCGCACCCCTTCTTTAAGCTGGGCGCATACCCGTTCAACGTGTTCGTGTGCACGCAAGGGCCAATCTGTGGCGGCCGGCTAAGAGTTGTAGAGCGTTGTTGCAAATCGGCGACAGTCCAAGTCGGCGGGACGCGCGCGGAGCCATTCAGCGCCCGTTCGACTTTTGATCCGGTCGCCAAAACGGATTTATTGCACAGTAGCCGCCAGTGCCTGCAACAGCCGTCGCGCACTCGTCACTGGTGTCATATTCACATTCCCATTGCATGCTGTCCGCGCCCTTGTTCGTGACGACGCACCATTTAGAGTCCCCGGTTTGATAAGCGTGGCTCGCCTGTGTGTTCATGCACAAAACCGCCGCTACGATTACGAAGGCAAACATCGATTTGAGCAGACGCACCATGGGGCACCTCACATCGCGTCGATTGACCAGAGCGGCGGGAAGCGGCGGGGCGTCTTTGGAAAAAAGCCCCAACAGGTTAGCTGCCTGTGGGGCTAGTTGGGGTGAAGGGGGCTGATCCCCTTCAAAATGCAGCGTGGGCAACCTTTGTGAAGATTTAGTATCGCAATGGGGGCGAGAAGTCGGCTTTTTGCGACCGATACAGGTTAAGCGGGGTCGCGGCGGGACGCCGTTACAATCGGCATCGTGTCGCTGCTCCATTTTATTTACCGGCTAGCTGTGAGCCGTCGGCGACGCGCCGCGTTTCTCAGGTTTGGCACAACAGCTCCGGCAGCTTGGCGATGGTCGCAGCAATCCTTCGCGCCGCAATCCAATGGGCTGTGGTTAACGATGGCATTATGGCTCGGGCGCTAGGATATCCACCTCGCGCCTTTGTTTTGACGCACGTCATTGAAACCTTTGTTTTGACGCACGTCATTGAAAAAGGTGTTTTTGCTCAAGAGGGAGGGGAGAATGTATCGAGCTCTCGGAGCTTCAGCCTTTCTGGCCGTTGCGCTTGCGATGCCGGTGCAGGACGCAGCCGCGCAAGACCCGCTAGGCGGCGCAATCCTGGGCGGCGCTGCCGGCGCCATCATTGGCGGCGCAGTAGGCGGGGGCCGAGGGGCGGCAACTGGTGCAATCATCGGCGGTGTAACCGGCGCTGCCATCGCGGCCCAAGGCCAACCGCGACCGGGCGGCTACAGATATTACGAGAACGCTTGTTATCGGCAGCGGCCCGACGGAGCGTGGCTCGTCGTTTCTCCAGAATATTGCGCGCCTCCTGGTGAGCCTGTCGCAGTCGCGCCACCACCGCCGCCGCGATACCATGACGAATTGGGTGACCGCCTGATGGAATATCGTGAGGCATGCGAGGATGGTGACCGTCGCGCGTGCGTGCATCTTGGAATTCTCATCGGGGAAAATCGCGAGCGACGCGCAGCTTGGCGGCGTGAACATCCGGAGGCCTTCTTCTACGAACGCTGAGTCTCCGAGCCCACTCGCGTTAGAACGGCTGCACGCTCCTTTTTAGCAACGCAGGCAGCTTGGCGATGTTCGCCGCGATCCGCCGCGCCTCATCGCGCGCCCGTTATTATGCCGAGCGGGTCACCCGGCGAGATCAACAAAACTTATTGGTGCCGGTTGTTTCCTCGGGCGCACAGTAAATGAACCAGGCTCAGACCTGGCTTTTCTCAGCCCATGCGGCAAGTTTCTCATAATCCTCCGCAATCCTCAGCATGATTGCTTTAGGCTCGGGCTCCCTCATTTCGTCCGCGAGAGCGCGGATTTCTTTGGCACGCATACGCCAAGTGCGAGCGCTATGCCATGATGTAGAAGTCACACGCGATCCTACGTTAAATATCACCGCCACTAGCCCTTTCTTTTTCCTGTTCCTGCGTCTGACTCATCGCGGGCCGCCGTATGAGCACCCGCTCCGGCAGCTTGGCGATGTTCGCCGCGATCCCGCGTGCGGCAATACGCGTGAAGGCAGGTAACAACTGTCCGCTAGTATTCATCTATTACTGGGATGGTGTCGGCCGTTGATCTCTCGCAAAGTTGTTGACCCGCGTGACGGCGCATCAACGGCCAGGCTGGTCCAATTTGACACTTTCCGAAAAAGGCCTTTGTCGTCAAAGACGCGAGATGTACCGCTTTGACAGTACAAGTCCTTGCGCGCGTTTATCTGATGCGCTTCTGAAAGGTTCCTCTTGAGAGGGTCAAGTCAATAGGCCCGAGTCAATAGGCACAAGTCGGCGGCTCGGCAACGGCCGGCCGCTTCCGCTCGGAAAACGACTCCGCAGAATAAGGCTTGCATGCTATGGGGGCCTCGTCACAATATCGACGCAAATTGGTTTGGCGCCGCCCCGCGAAGTAAGGATTGGCGTATGTATTTGCTTTTGTTGGTGTTTGGTTGGTTGCTCGGCGTGGCCGGTGTGGTCCTTGCCGGATCGGGCATGTCGCTGCGGGACGGCACTTTCGATGCCACGATACTCACGCCAGGGATAGTTGCCGCGGCTGGCGGGCTTCTTCTGGTCGGGCTCGGCGCTGGATTGCGAACGCTCCAACGTATCGAGCGAACACTGGCGGCACGACCAATGCCACGCGTACTGGCGATCGCAGAGGGCGCGAAAGGCGCCGAAAACGTTGAAACACCGCGCGAGCTGGCGCGGATTCCATTCGCGCCGAAGGCAACCCACGAATCGCAGTCGGGCGTTGCCGCGCGTGACATAGTTGCGGACAAGTCTCCGACGGCCGCGCCCGGTGCGGACAAGGCATCGCCACCCATTCCCGCGATCGCGGCTGTTCCCGACGCGAATGTCGAAACACCGCCGTCCGGCAAAAGAAACGGCAATGGAACGGCGGCAGTGCGGACCGGGCTTCGTCCATCGGCGAGTTTGCGGCGCCCGAGCGCAGGCGAACGCGAACCTGCCCTTGATGTGCTGTGGCCGAAAGGCCCACGTCCATCGCGCGCTGTCGAGGGAGCTTCAGCTCCGACCGCCCAGAGCACCGGCGTGCCGGTCCATTCGCAACAAAGCGGCGATACGCCCAGTGCGGCGGCGTCTGTGAGCAATCTGGAGAGTGCGGCCGCCGGGGCGTCGGTGCTCAAGTCGGGCGTCGTCAACGGCATGCCGTATACGCTTTATTCGGATGGGTCGATCGAAGCACAGTTGCCGGAGGGTACGCTGCACTTCGGTTCGATTACCGAATTGCGCAATCACATCGAACAGAGCGCTTGAAGATAAAAATGCCGGCAGCCGCCCGCGCCGCTAAGCGGCTGCAGCGAGCGCGGCGCGAGCATCGATGCGAATCCGCTCCACCATGGAACGGAAGCCATTCGAGCGCTGCGGCGTGAGATGTTCGCGCAAACCCATGCCTTCGAACAATTTGACGGCATCGGTGTTCAGGATCTCCCTCGCGCTCTTGCCCGAATAGACAGCGAACAGGATTGCAATCAATCCGCGAACGATATGGGCATCGCTGTCGCCGGCAAAGGTCAGCACCGGCCCGCCCGTGCCGTTAGGGCGCACCGTGGTGTCGAGCCAGACTTGGCTCGCGCAGCCCTGAACCTTGTTGGCGTCGCTATGCGCCGCCTCCGCCAACGGCGGCAGTTCGCGCCCCAGCTCAATCAGATAGCGGTAGCGATCGTCCCAGTCATCCAGGACCGCAAAATTGCCGATGATCTCGTCAATGTCAGCCATTGTGTCCAAGCTCGAACGCTGGTCACTCGCATCGGCTTTTATATAGAGAACAACGCCGCGCAGGTCGATATCTCCGCGACGGCAGCCGGAACGATCGCTATGGGCTGGCGACGTCACACCGCGTGTCGTGCATCCTTCCGCGGCGCCGGGCCCCGCCATGGGGCGGCCAGGTCGGCGGGGGTCAGCGTATTCTGTGAGTCCTTGTCCGCAAGCGCGCGGTCAGCGGCTGGTTTGCCGTCCCGACCGGCATTGTCGCTATCTTTCCGCTTGAGCGTATCGGTCACAAATTCGTAAAGCATCCTCGCGCCGGCCTGCGCTCTGGAACCGAGCTGGCTGGCGACGTGAGAACCGACCGTGCAGGCGTCCGGTTGACGCGCGCAGAATTGACGCAAGTCGCCTACGGTCGCGGTCGCGGCCGAAATCGCTTCCGACGGGGCGATCTGATTGCTTTGCGGCTGTCGTGACGAGCCGCTCGGCAATAGGACCAGCACGAGCCCGAGCCAAAACGCCATACGCAATAGAAAGAACATGACACCCAATCCCCTGCAGCACATCCCTTGCCTGCACTCTCAAGGCTAGCAGGGAGCTTTGAAGCCGGCGTTGCTGCGGCCGGTCGAGTTTTGTCCAGATTTGAAGAGAATACGCCGCAAATTTTCGAACAAATGGAAAACCTTTGTTTAGGTTAATATTCGAACGAAGGGGGTCCGCTCCTGGGCGCCCCGGCGTTTTGCCGCCGCTTAGTCTTCGCATATCGCCTCATTTTTGCGAGGCATCGGACATCGCTGTCCGATTTCGAGGCTGCGGCGGCGCGACCGTGAGAGCAGTAGTGTCTTAGCGTTCGCTTAAGCGGGCTTTGTCACCATTGGCGCAGCCAATGGCGGGGAGGGCATCACGCGTGCCGAGGCGGCGGCAACAGTCGTTTTTTACGCGCGTCGTAAGCAGGGCGGGCGCCCTGGGCTTTCGGGCCTGGGATCCCATAGCGCGGCGCCCGGGAGACTCGATTGCCATCATCGCCGCGATCGCGACAGCTTTTGTCATTGTCGTCAACGCCATCTTCCTGCAGTCCAGCACGCACGCGCCGCCCCTGTTCGACACCAAATCGTCGGCTGCAAAAAGCGATTTGCTCAAACCGCTGATAACCGGCACGCCCGCCCGACCTCTTGCAACCGCGCCCGCGCCCGTGCCCATGCCGGCACCGCAGCTGGTTGCGGCGCGGCGCAACGACGCAATTGCCGAATTGATCGGTCCGTCGCCGCGGATTGCGGCGGTGCAACGAGCTTTAGCCGAATTCGGCTACGGTCAAGTCAAAGCTTCCGGGATATTGGACGATACGACGAGTGCCGCGATCGCGAAGTTCGAGCGCGACCATAACTTGCCGAGTAGCGGCCGCGTTTCCGACCGCTTGATCAAAGAGCTCACCGCGATGGTCGGGCACCCGATCGATTAAAACGCCCGCAGCGAGTGGGTTGAAAATCGGCAGGGATGATTTCCGGAAAAGCGGCCGCTTGCCAGAACAGTCGGGATTGACGAAAAGCCGCTCCTGAGGAAGGAGCGCAAACGATGCGCCTCAAGAGCGCCTTGTGGGTTGCGGCCTATTTGCGACGCTGCCAGGTCGAAGGTTGTTCCGCTGTCGTACGTCGGCGTGGCGCCGAAGAAGCCGGCGCGATTTTCGTGCGCATCTGCCGGCTGGATGGAACGTCGGAGCTGTTTGGACCAGCGCCGCAGAGCGCGCTTGAGCCTGGGGCCGCTGATCGCAGCTTTGCGGCGTGCCTGGATTCGCAACCCGTGCCTGACCCGGAAATCGAAAAATATTTGTCGCGGGAGACGAAATTCGACCCCGATCTTTGGATCGTCGAAGTCGAGGACCGCGCCGGCCGCAACTTTCTCGACATCGTCCACTGACCGGTCCGAAAAAAAACGGCGCCAGAACAGCGCTCGGCTAAGACGCGTCGCGTTTTTCGGGCGGTGATAAGGCGGCACGGTGCGCAATCGCGCTTATCGTTCGCGGACGCGTTGTGGAATCGTCGTTCCACAGCATCGGCCGATGCCACTCTGCCGGGCGGTCAACATTAGGCAACGCTTGCCAGATTGCCACCATGTGTTCAGCGCTCTGCCACGACAATTCATGATGGAGTTCGGTCAAGGCCTGAATTTGCGCCACCGAGCGACCGATATTGACGAACAGCAAGATCCGATAGAGTGCACCGCGGCGGATGTTGAGCGCCTTAGCGGCGGTCACGATCGGCTCGCCGAGGTCGTCTTCCGCCACGCGCCGCGCTTGCAGCCGGGAAATGTGCAAAGCCTGGGCCAGATGTTGAGCGAAGGCCTCGCGATTGCGGGATAAAACAGCGGCTTCCAATCGCCCGCTCAAGCCGTCTTCACGCTGCGGTGCGCCTCGTCCCACCGAAAATGGAGCGATCACATCCAAGTTCAAAAGCATGAGACGGCGCTCGTCGGGATTGGCCGCAAAAAACAGCTCGTTGAGCGCGGTCGCAACATGGACAGCAATTGGCGCGTCCCGTGTGAGCTCGCCGTTGCGCATCGTCGAGCCGGAAGGCCAGAGGGGCTGCCGCTGCCCATTGAAATTGGGAATGTCGGCGGCGGCAAGACGCTCGACAACGCGGCGCGGTGGCGACCGGTAATGCGCCAGGCGCTGCGCCACCGCGGCGCGGGTGCTGATATCAGCCGCATCGAGGAGACGGAGCGCCAGTTCGGTATAGTGGCGCTCCTCGTCCGCCGTATGCGTCGGCTTTTGCACGTAGAGCTCCGTGAGCACGCGCAGCAATGTCGGACGCATGTCGGGGTCGCCCGGCACAGCAAAACGGGCGAGGCGATCCAGCCCCCAGCGGTTTGCGCTCTCCATGCGGCGTGACCCGACGGCAATAGTCCGGTTGAGAAGGAAACGACGAACAAAGTTATGAGGCCGCCGTTAGCGGACCGTTAACCTTGCATACCGCTTAATTGCCGGCGATGCCGCTTACGCGCATCGGAGCATCACGCTCTGGCCGGCGGCAGAGGAAACGGCTGGGTGGGCACCGTTATCAAATTTCCGGACGATGGGCGCATCGTGCGTTTCGGCCGCGAGGCCGGCGAGTCCGCAACGATCATTATCCTTCCGGTGATCCGGATCGAGCGATATCCCGAAACATTCGACGGTATCGAGCCGCAGACGCAACCGCCCGCTGAAAATGGCGGCCGGCGGCGCGTCAGGCGGCGTTGACGAAAATTCATTGCGCCGATGTCACGAAGCCTGTCCGCGGCGGCTGAACCATTGTCCTATTGCGACTGAATCCGGCACGTTGCAGCCGCCAGCGCCTGTCGTGCCATCGGCATCAGGCTAGGTTCGGGCGCCAAAGCGCGCAAAACGATGAGACCCATGGTGGTCGGCGATTCGATAATGAGCCGGTCTGCCGCCGTGACTTCCTCATCCTCGGGCACCTGCGCGTGCTGTGCGGCGGTCATGAGATCAAGTTCGATTGTACGCCGGCCGGCGGCGCGGTCGTTGATCGCGTAAAAGGCGACGCTCCTGCGGGTGTAGAAGGTCACCGAGGTATAAGCTTGGCTGACCGGGGCAATCAGCTTAAGCGGACCATCACTGAGGTCGTAACGGCACACCGCCGCTGCGAAAGCCGGATCCTGTCTCTTATACACATCTCCGAGCCCACGAGACACACAGGTGGATCGCGGATGCCGTCTTCTGCTTGGAAAGGGGGGGGGGGG
>JBKPIZ010000291.1:0-6247 GCA_046730495.1 Pseudomonadota bacterium | reverse complement strand
GGTGACGGACTGGCCGAAACTGCTGCTGTTTGTCGGCGACGATGAAAGCGTGAGCGACGTATTGACCGCAACGGGCGGATTGACCTGCTGCGTGAGCGAGCCGTTGGAGTTGCCG
This sequence comes from Pseudomonadota bacterium, assembly GCA_046730495.1. Lineage (GTDB taxonomy): Bacteria > Pseudomonadota > Alphaproteobacteria > Rhizobiales > Xanthobacteraceae > BOG-931. The sequence goes on along the minus strand of JBKPIZ010000291.1, from coordinate 6,132 downwards.
TTAAAATTGGCGTCGCCGGCATAACTCATGGTGATGGTGTGACTGCCGGTTGTCAGCGCCGAGGTGGTGACGTTCGCCGAGCTATTGCCGCCGACGCTACTGAGCGTAGGGCTGCCGATCAGGGTGCCGTTGTCGAACACGTTCACCGTCCCGGTCGGTACTACGGCCGCTGCAGTCCCCGTTACTGGTGAAATCACTATGTTGAAAGTGACGCTCTTTCCCGCTGTGCTCGGGTTGAGCGATGAGAGGATCAAAGTATTGGTGCCGTTCTTGTTGACGACTTGTGTCAAGGGGCCGCCGTTGCTGCCGCCGAAATTACTATCGCCGTTGTAACTCGTCGTGATCGTGTGACTGCCGACCGCAAGCGTCGCAATCGTGAGATCGGCGACAGCGATCGTGCTATTGGGACCGAGCGGGGCGGTTCCGATCGGGTTGCCACCGTCAAAGAACGATGGCGTTTGGCTACCCGGCGTTGCAGGCACGACAGTGGCGGTGAACGTGACGGGTTGGCCGGCGACGCTCGGGTTTGGTCCCGATATTAACTGGGTAGTTGTTGCCGTCTGCGCCTGCGCTGCGGCGAATGACAACAGCAGGATCGCGCTCGCGAGCGCAAAAGCACCGAGCGCGCGCGGCACGCTTCCCCGCATGCGCGAAGCGACAGGCACATATGCGCGTAGCGCGCGCGCAACGGCATCGCGCCCGACTTGCCGAATTGTTTTCACGCGAGAACGCCGCCCTCAGCCGATCCACGTACCGGCAATTTACATCGAGACGCGGGACGGAGCGCGCTGTGTGTGAAGTCAGACCGAATTTCAGTTGTGAATTTTCAACTCTGTTGTCTATTAAGCACAAATTTCGGCCAAATGAATCAGCGCCACTAATCATTGAAGCGAATTAATTTCATTTCATGTCTAACAACATAAATTTAATCGTCGCACGCGCTTCAAGATGATTGTGCCGCCTGACCTAAAAAATGATGCCCGGCACAGACCGGGCATCACCACTCGATACTGCGATGCTGCTATTGGCAACCCAACCGCTAATGCGCCGCCGCTTCCTTGAGCGGATCCTTCACCGCGGGGAATGTTTCGAACTCGATCGCCCACGGCTCGCCATTCACCTTTTGCACTTTGCGGATGTAAATGTTCTGCACGATGTCGCGCGTGCGCGGATCGATCGAGATCGGCCCGCGCGGACTTTCCCATTTCATCCCTTTCATCACGCCGACCACGGCATCGGCATCAGTCTTGCCGCCCGTCTGTTGCAGCGCTTGGTAAATCAGGTGCATGCCGTCGTAGCCGCCGACGGAGATGAAGTTGGCGCGATGGCCAGTCGCCTTCTTGTAGGCGGCGACATAATCCTTGTTGAGTTGCGACGGATGCGCCGCCGAATACATTCCCGCGGTGACGACGCCGAGAAGCGTGTCGCCGGTGGTCGGCAGATCGTCGTCGTCGACGATGTCGCCCGGACCGATCAGCTTGATGCCGGATTTGTCGAGACCGCGTTCGGAGAACTGGCGGGCGAATGTGCCGGCCTGTCCGGCGGGCACAAAGACAAAAAGCGTGTCGGGTTGCAGATCGCGGGCGCGCTGCAGGAACGGCGAGAAATCCGGATTGGCGAGCGGGACTTTCAGCGTATCGAGCACCTGGCCGCCGCCTTTGGTGAAGCTTGCTTCGAAGACTTTGCCGGCTTCGGCGCCTGGCGCCCAATCCGACAGTACCGAGACTGCTTTTTTGCTGCCGTTCTTGATCGCCCAATCGGCCATGATTCCGGACTGCTGACCGAGCGTGAAGCTCGTGCGCACGTAATAGGGCGAACGGTCGGTAACGACCGAGGTGCCCGACACCATCACAACGGTTGCAACTTTGCCTTCGGTGGCGATCGGCGCCATGGACATTGAGCTCGGCGTCAATCCGGCGCCAAGAAAATTCACCTTGTCATTGACGATCAATTCCTGCGCCAGCCGCTTGGCATTATCCGGCACGCTTTGATCGTCCTTGATAATGAGTTCGATCTTCTTGCCGGCGACGGTGTTGCCATGCTGCGCCACATAGAGTTTCACGGCGTCGGAGATTTCCCGGCCTACCGCCGCCGACGTGCCCGTCATCGGAATAACGATGCCGATTTTGACCGTCTCTTGCGCACCCGCGCTGCGCGCATTGATGGCGGTTGCGGCGAGGGCGAGAAGCCCGGTCAACACAATCTTGCTGCGCATGACGTTTCCTCAATCGCTCGTTTTTTGGAGTACGTTATTGAAGGGCCCGGCTGCGGCAAATGCAAGCGTCACAGCGTCACTGCCGGAGCCCAATCACGCGCTTGTCCCGGGCGCAGCGCAGCATCAAATGATGCGCTGCTGAACCGGCACCTTCACGCACGCTGAATCTGTGACGTTCCCGGATCTGCGGTGCACCATTTCGCGCTGCACCGCGTCCGGGATTTTACGCGGCGGTCGTTGCGCGTCCGGTCTTGAGCCGTTTGTCGAGATAGCCGCCGACCGAAGTCATCAGCGCTTCGATCTTGCCGTCAAAGAAATGGTTGGCGCCGGGCACGATCTTCTGCTCGATCACGATGCCTTTTTGCGTCTTGAGCTTCTCGACGAGGTTGGTCACGTCCCGATGCGGCACCACGGCGTCTTTGTCGCCGTGGATAATAAGCCCCGACGACGGGCAGGGCGCCAGAAATGAAAAGTCGTAGAGGTTGGCAGGCGGTGCGATCGAGATGAAACCCTCGATCTCGGGTCGGCGCATGAGGAGCTGCATGCCAATCCAGGCGCCGAACGAAAAGCCGGCGATCCAGCAACTGCGCGCCTCGGTATTGACCGATTGCGCCCAATCCAGTGCCGCGGCGGCATCCGATAATTCGCCAATGCCGTGATCGAAACTGCCTTGGCTACGCCCGACACCACGAAAATTGAAACGCAGCGCCGAAAAATTCCGGTGCACGAAGGCGTAGTAGAGCTGATAGGCGATCTGGTGGTTCATCGTACCGCCGAACTGCGGATGCGGGTGCAGCACGATGCCGATCGGAGCGTTTTTTTGCTTGGCCGGATGATAACGGCCTTCGATGCGGCCGGCCGGACCTGTGAAAATGACTTCGGGCATTGGTCAATCAACCTCGATCCGGCCGAAGGGGCGGCCGCTGAAATACAAAGCAAGCATCCTTGACGCTACCGGCGACCGCACGTAAGTCTCTAAAACCCCGCGGTATTTCGGAACTGGCGACGCGCTTGGTCGGGCGGCAGCATGGGCGCGACTTTTAGCACAAGCCGGGGGACGAAAAGCAAGCACAACGAGCGACCCAACGCACCGTGAAATAAGGCAGCGCGAAACAAGACCGTGTGAAATAAGGCAATCGGAATATGTCGGTGCGCAGCTATTTGGATTGGAACGCGACCGCGCCGATGCGCGAAGAGGCAAAGGCGGCCTTTGCCGCCGTGCTGTCGTGCGTCGGCAATCCGTCCTCGGTGCACGCCGAGGGCCGCGCCGCCCGCGCGCTTGTTGAGGCGGCGCGGGAACAGGTCGCCGTGCTGGTCGGCGCTCAGGCCGGCAATGTGGTCTTCACCGCGAGCGGAACCGAAGCCAATATGCTGGCGCTGACGCCGGCGATCGAGACGGCAGACGAAAAGCGGCCGCGTTCGCGGCTGTTCCTTTCGGCGATCGAACATGCCTCGGTGCGTGCCGGCGGACGGTTTCCGCGCAACGCTATCGAGGAGCTGCCGGTCCACCCGGACGGCCGGCTCGATCTTACCGCGCTGGCGACCACTATCGCCAACGTGCCGCAGCCGCTCGTCTCACTGATGCTCGCCAATAACGAGACCGGCATTGTCCAGCCGGTCGCCGAGGCCGCTGCAATCGTCCATGCAGCGGGAGGCCTGATCCATGTCGACGCAGTGCAGGGGGCTGGCCGCATCCCTTGCGATATGACCGCGCTTGGCGCCGATCTCTTAACGCTGTCGGCGCATAAGATGGGCGGCGCCAAGGGCGCCGGCGCGCTCATCCGAGCCCGTGAGGATATTCATTTTCCTGAGCCGCTCGTTCGTGGCGGCGGTCAGGAACGGGCGCTGCGCGCTGGAACTGAGAACGTTGCCGGCATTGCCGCCTTCGGTGCGGCTGCCGCCGCAGCGCTCACCAAGCGCGACGACGAAGCCGCCCAGATGAGCAGGTTGCGGAACGAGCTTGAGGCGGGCTTGCTGGCGGCCACACCGGAGGCAACGGTGTTCGGTCGCGACGCGGTCGAACGGCTGCCGAATACCACGCTGTTTGCTCTGGCCGGGATCAAGGCTGAGACGGCCGTGATTGCTTTCGATCTGGAAGGCGTCGCGGTCTCGTCTGGGGCCGCTTGTTCCTCGGGTAAGGTGCAGCCCTCGCATGTGCTGGCGGCTATGGGCGTGTCCGGACCAATGCAGCGCGGGGCGGTCCGCGTAAGCCTGGGGTGGAACTCGACCGAGGCAGATGTCGAAATGTTCCTCGCGGCTTGGAGAAAGCTCGCAAGTGCATTATCTAAGGAACGACAAGGCATTGCAGCTTGATGACTGCAGGAAACGGATGAACTAGGCCATTTAAGCTTTTGATGTTACGGTAAGAATGGCCAAAGATGAATGACCCTATGGGGGTGACCGAAGGCAAAGGCCCACCTGACCATACCGACTAAATCCAACCCGCGGGCCTTGACCCCGTGAGCGGAGGGACGAATGCCGGCAGTGCAAGAGACCGTCGAGCAGGTCCGGCGCATCGACGTCGATCAGTATAAATACGGATTTGAGACGCTGATTGAATCGGAAAAGGCCCCCAAGGGCCTGTCCGAAGACACCGTGCGTTTCATCTCGGCGAAAAAGAATGAGCCGGAATGGATGTTGGCGTGGCGCCTGGAGGCGTTTAAGCGCTGGCTGACCATGCGCGAGCCGAAATGGGCCAAAGTCGAATATGGTCCGATCGACTACCAGGACATTTACTACTACGCCGCGCCGAAGAAAAAGGACGGACCGAAATCGCTCGACGAGATCGATCCGGAAATTCTGCGTACCTACGAGAGGCTCGGCATCCCGCTGCGCGAGCAAGAAATCCTGCTCGGCGTGCAGAATCCGCGCGCGGCCGATGGCGGCGATGGCGCGGACGGCGGCGAAGCCGAAAGCGGCAGCGGCTATGGTCGGGTGGCCGTCGACGCCGTGTTCGATTCGGTCTCGGTGGCGACAACCTTCAAGGCGGAACTGGCCAAGGCTGGCGTGCTTTTCATGCCGATCTCGGAAGCGTTGCAGGAGCATCCCGACTTGGTGAAGAAATATCTCGGCACGGTGGTGCCGATCAGCGACAACTTCTTCGCCACCCTCAATTCGGCGGTGTTTTCCGACGGCTCGTTTGTCTATGTGCCGCCGGGCGTGCGCTGCCCGATGGAGCTGTCGACCTATTTCCGCATCAATGAGCGCAATACCGGCCAGTTCGAGCGCACCCTGATCATCGCCGATCGCGGCTCCTACGTGAGTTACCTCGAAGGCTGCACAGCGCCGGTGCGCGATGAGAATCAGCTGCACGCGGCCGTGGTCGAACTGATCGCGCTCGATGACGCCGAAATCAAATATTCGACTATTCAGAACTGGTATCCCGGCGACGCAGAGGGCCGCGGCGGCGTCTACAATTTCGTCACCAAGCGCGGCGATTGCCGCGGCAAGAACTCGAAGATCTCCTGGACGCAGCTCGAGACCGGCTCGGCGATTACGTGGAAATATCCGAGCTGCATCCTGCGCGGCGACAATGCGCGCGGCGAGTTCTATTCGATCGCCATCTCCAACGGTTACCAGCAGGTCGATTCCGGCACCAAAATGCTGCATCTCGGCAAAAACACCACGAGCCGCATCATTTCCAAGGGCATCGCTGCCGGTCATTCCAACAACACCTACCGCGGACTGGTCACGGCCCACCGCCGCGCCACCGGCGCGCGCAACTTCACCAATTGCGATTCGCTGTTGATCGGCGATCAGTGCGGCGCCCACACCGTCCCGTATATCGAGGCCAAGAACTCCTCGACCGTGTTCGAGCACGAGGCGACCACCTCGAAGATTTCCGAGGACATGCTGTTCTACTGCCGGCAGCGCGGGTTGTCGGCGGAGGAGGCGACCGCCCTTGTCGTCAACGGCTT
>JBKPIZ010000290.1:0-4355 GCA_046730495.1 Pseudomonadota bacterium | reverse complement strand
AGGGTCAAAACTCATTATTTGCGCGGCCGCGACGCTGGGCATTTCGGTCGCTGGCTAGGCGCGAGGAGCGATGTGATCTTTCCGATCATGAGCGAGGAGCAACGACGCAAGCAAGCGAAAGGCCCGCGTCCCTTCGGGTTGCGGCGAAAATCGCCGCCGGGTTCGTCGAAGGGCTCGACCGTATTGCCGATACGCTCTTCGCCCGTCTCCTGCCCGTCGAGCGATTTTGGCCGCAACGCGGCTCGGCGGAAATAATGAGCTTTGACCCTAGGATCGAGAACGGTGGACCCATGCAAGTGCAGAACGGCATTATCGAAGCAATCGGCAACACGCCTTTGATCAAGCTCCGACAGGTCTCGGAAGCGACCGGCTGCACAATCCTGGGCAAGGCTGAGTTTCTAAATCCCGGCCAGTCGGTCAAGGATAGACCGGCGCGTCAGATGATTCTGGAGGCTGAAAAACGCGGCGATATCCGACCGGGCGGCCTTGTCGTCGAGGGCACCGCAGGCAATACCGGCATCGGGCTGGCGCTTGTCGCCAACGCGCGCGGCTATCGCACCCTCATCGTCATTCCCAATACGCAAAGCCAGGAAAAGAAGGACATGCTGCGGCTCGCCGGCGCAGAACTCATCGAGGTGCCGGCGGTGCCGTACAGCAACCCGAATAACTATCAGCACATTGCGCGTCGCTTGGCCGAACAATTGCGTGCGCGCGAGCCGAATGGTGTGCTCTACGCTGACCAGTGGAACAATCTCGACAATCGCCTGGCGCATTATCTCTCCACCGGCCCTGAAATCTGGCAGCAGACGGACGGCAAGGTCGATGGCTTTGTTTGCGCCATTGGCACCGGCGGTACATTGGCCGGCGTCTCGCAATATCTGCGCGAGAAGAAAAAGGACGTGGTGATCGGCTGCGCCGACCCGAGCGGTGCCGGCATGTATGAGCTGTTTGCGCACGGGATCGCCAAGGCCTCACCGGGCAATTCGATCACCGAAGGGATCGGGCTTGGCCGCAAAACCCCGATGATCGAGGGGCTGAAGGTAGACAAGCCGTACATCATTCCCGATGACGAAGCGGTGCCGTTCATTTTCGATCTGCTCGAACATGAAGGGCTATGTCTGGGCGGCTCTTCCGGCATCAACATCGCCGGCGCTGTGCGGCTCGCCAAGGAGCTTGGCCGCGGCCATACGATCGTGACGATCCTCGCCGATTACGGTACGAGGTATCAGTCGAAACTGTTCAACCCGCAATTCTTGCGTGAGAAAAAGTTGCCGGTCCCACAATGGCTGGAGCGTAAACCGAATATTGCGGTTCCATATCAATGAATGTGTCATGAACTTGGCGCCCCCGGGCGCGTTAGCAGTCAGACAAAACATGTCGAACGACAATTTTCCCCCTGCCTCGCAGTCCAGCCGTTGGCTGGTGTCGACGGATTGGCTGGTCGACCATTTGCGCGATTCTAAGGTCGTCGTGGTCGACGCGACCTATTTCCTGCCGCAGCACAATCGTGACGCCCATGCCGAATATAAAAACGCACACATTCCGGGCGCGGTGTTCTTCGATATCGAGGCGATCAGCGATCATTCAACCGAGCTGCCGCATATGCTTCCGGGCACGACGCAGTTCGGCGACGCGGTTGGTGCGCTTGGCATCGGCGACGGCGACACCATCGTCGTCTATGACAATAGTCCATTGTTCTCCGCGGCCCGAGTGTGGTGGACGTTTCGGATTTTTGGCGCCAAATCAGTTTATGTGCTCGACGGCGGCTTGCCCAAATGGAAGGCGGAAGATCGCCCGCTCGAGAGCGGCGAGACCAAGTCGAAAGCCAAGAAATTCACTGCCGAGATGAACGTCGCCGCGGTGGCGCTGCTTGACGATGTGCGCCTGGCGCTGGCCGACGACAGCGCCCAGGTCGTCGATGCGCGTTCGGCCGAACGCTTCGCCGGCAAAGCGCCCGAACCGCGTCCGGGGCTGCGCTCGGGCCACATGCCGCGTTCGTTCAACGTGCCTTACGATCGGCTGATCGAAAATGGGCGGCTTAAATCACGCGACAAGATCGCCGCCGCATTCAGCGCGGCGGGCGTCGATCTCGACAAGCCGATCATCACCACCTGCGGATCCGGTGTGACCGCGGCAGTGCTGGCTTTCGCACTGGATGCGCTCGGCAAGGAGCCAAAAGGTCTCTACGACGGTTCCTGGGCGGAATGGGGCGGACGCCCCGATCTTCCCGTCGAACGCGATTGACCGGCCAAAAGCGGTAACATGTCCGCGGCAAAACCGGTCGCCCTAATCACAGGAGGGGCCAAGGGCATCGGCCGCGCCATTGCGCGCCATCTTGTTTCGTCCGGATGGCAAGTCAGCATCATCGATCTTCCGGACAGCGGATTGCGCCAGGCCTTCGCGCGGGAACGCGATGTGCTCGCCATCGAAGGCGACGTGCGGAACGAGGAAACCGCGTCCGATGCCATCGAGGCGACTACTCACCGCTTTCGCCGCCTCGACGGGGTGGTCTCCAATGCCGGCGTCATGGTCCGCAAGCCGCTCCGTCGATTAACGCTCTCGGAATGGCATCGCGTACTCGACACCAATTTGACCGCCGGGTTTCTTTTGGCGCGCGCCGCTGAAAAACCGCTGCGCAAAGCCCGCGGTGCTATCGTAACGATAGCCTCGACTCGCGCGCTGATGTCGGAGCCCGACACCGAATCCTACTCGGCTAGCAAAGGCGGACTGCTCGCGCTCACCCACGCGCTCGCAATTAGCCTTGCCCCCGACGTGCGGGTCAATTGCGTCAGCCCGGGATGGATCGAGACTAAAAATTATACGGGGCTGCGGCAGAAGGATCACAAGCAGCATCCGGCCGGCCGCGTCGGCAGGCCGGACGATGTCGCTGAACTCGTGAGCTGGCTCCTCGACGGCAAGCGTTCCGGCTTCGTCACCGGCGCCAATTTCGTGATCGACGGCGGCATGACGCGCAAGATGATCTACGAGGAGTAATCCGAGCAACCGGTTAAATGGCCTGGCGCCCCGCTGTATAGGATGAGCCTGTCACATTGCCGGTATTGATCGTGCCGGCGGGCTCGAAGCACAAAATCAACGCATCTTGGTGCGCGGCACCACGACGCACTCTCCGGCTTCGAGTGCGACGATATGATCCCGAAACTCGATGCGGAACCGGCCGCGCCAGACCATGAAGAACTCGTCCTCGTGCTCGTGATGGTGCCAAGGAAATTCGCCCTGCACTTTCACCAGCTTGACCTCTTGACCGTTCAGCGCAGCAATCGTCTTCGGCCGCCAGTATTCGCTAAACAGTGCGAATTTTTCGTCGAGATTGATTTTGTCCATATGCCTGGTCTCATTCTCTGCTAAATTTTAGCATATCTTGTATGGTGCGATGAGGAGTCGCGCATGATCTTTCGCCAACTCTTCGACAGCACGTCCGGGACTTACACCTACATCCTTGCCAGCCGCGCCGGCGGCGAAGCGCTGATCATCGATCCGGTGCTGGAGAAAGTGGATCGCTATCTGCAACTGATCCGCGAGCTCGATCTGAAACTGGTCAAGGCCGTCGACACCCATCTGCATGCCGACCACATCACCGGGCTCGGCGCGCTCCGCGACCGCACCCATTGCATTACCGTGATGGGCGAACAGACCCATGCCGACGTCGTCTCAATGCGGGTCGCCGAAGGCGACCGGGTCGAGATCGAAGGATTGCGGCTCGACGTGCTCTACACGCCAGGCCACACTGACGATTCCTATTCTTTCCTGCTTCCCGATCGGGTCTTCACTGGCGACACGCTGTTGATCCGCGGCACCGGCCGCACCGATTTTCAGAACGGCGACCCTCGCGCGCAATATGACTCGATTTTCAACAAGCTCTTGAAGCTACCTGACGCGACCTTCGTCTATCCCGCGCACGATTATAAGGGCGACTCCGTCTCAACCATCGGCGAAGAAAAATTGTTCAACCCGCGACTCAGGGTGAAGTCGATGGACGAATATGCCGAGCTGATGAACAATTTGAAGCTGCCGAATCCCAAGATGATGGACGTCGCGGTGCCGGCCAATATGCGGGTCGGACTGCATCAGGAGGAGGTCGCCCGCAAAGGATGGGCATTGACGGCCGCCGACGCCATTGCGCTCCGCGGCAAACCTGATCTCGCGCTGATCGATTTGCGCGAAAGAGGCGAGCGCGAAAAGCACGGGGTTATCCCGGGCTCCTTGCACCTGCCCTACCCGCAACTGCCAGCGGAGATTTGCCCCGGTGGCATTTTGCATGAACTGGCCGCCGCATCCGGTAAGCGGCTCGTGTTCTATTGTGCCTTCGGCGAACGCTCGGCCATGGCGGTCCAGGC
>JBKPIZ010000289.1:0-2783 GCA_046730495.1 Pseudomonadota bacterium | reverse complement strand
CTGCAATGCCGATCACATTGCACGATATTCTCCTGATCCTGGTCATGCTGGTTTCGGGCCTGCTCGCCATGGTGCGCGGCTTTATGCGCGAGGTCCACTCCATCACGGCGTGGATTCTGGCGGCTGTGGCGACGCTTTATTCCTATGGCAAGCTCCTGCCTTACGCCAAACAGTACTTCAACAGCGACATTGTCGCCGCGATTGCTGTGGTGGGCAGCGTGTTTCTGCTGACGCTGCTGATCGTTTCCGTGTTCACCATCAGAGTTTCGGACATGGTGCTCGACAGCCGCGTCGGCGCGCTCGACCGCACGCTCGGATTCTTGTTCGGCCTCGCCCGCGGCCTGATCATCGTGGTCATCGCGTTCCAGTTCTTCATTTGGCTCGTTCCCGACCGCAGCCAGCCGCAATGGGTCAAGGGCGCCAAATCCAAGGTGGTCCTGGCCGGCACCGGACAATGGCTGATGTCGATGTTGCCGGATGACCCCGAAAGCACCATTTTAAACAGGCTCAAGCGCGCCAAGCCCGAGGACACCGACAATCCTCCCGCTGCGCCGGACCAGCGGCGGAGCGGGCTCGACCCGGTGGAGGTACCACGATCATGACCGTGCCTGCCGCTTTCGATCCCGACGCGGATCGGCTTCGCGAGGAGTGCGGCGTATTCGGAATATTCGGCCATCCCGATGCGGCGGCGATTACCGCGCTCGGCCTCCATGCCCTGCAGCATCGTGGTCAGGAGGCGGCCGGGATTGTCACATTCGACGGCAAACGGTTTCATTCGGAACGCCGGCTTGGACTGGTCGGTGATGCCTTCTCCCGGCGCGACGTGATCGACCGGCTGCCCGGCAATGCGGCGATCGGCCATGTGCGCTATTCGACGACCGGCGAGACCATTTTGCGCAACGTTCAGCCATTGTTCGCGGAGCTGAACGCGGGCGGTTTTGCCGTCGGCCATAATGGCAATCTCACCAACGGCCTGACGTTGCGGCGCCAGCTGGTGCGGGACGGCGCGATGATGCAATCCACCACCGATACGGAAGTGATCCTGCATCTGGTGGCGCGCTCGCATCGCAATCGCTTTGTCGATCGCCTAGTCGAAGGCTTGCGCATGCTGGAGGGCTCCTACTCCTTCGTTGGCCTGACCAACAAGAAACTGATCGGCGCGCGCGACCCGCTTGGCATCCGTCCCCTGGTGCTCGGCAAACTGGATGGCTGTCCGATCCTGGCATCGGAAACCTGCGCGCTTGACATTATCGGCGCGCAATATGTGCGCGACGTTGAGAACGGCGAGGTCCTGGTCTTCGACGAGGACGGCGCGCATACGCACAAGCCGTTCCCGCCGATGCCGCCGCGGCCGTGCATTTTCGAATACATCTACTTCGCCCGGCCCGACTCGATATTGGGCGGCCGCAGCATTTACAGCGTGCGCAAGGCATGCGGCGCGGAATTGGCGCGTGAGGCGCCGGCGTCGGCGGATGTGGTCGTGCCGGTGCCGGACTCCGGCGTCCCGGCGGCCGTCGGCTACGCCCAGGAATCCCGGCTGCCCTACGAGCTCGGCATCATCCGCAATCATTATGTCGGCCGCACCTTCATCGAGCCGACCCAGCACATTCGCCAGCTCGGCGTTCGCCTCAAGCACAACGCCAACCGCGCCGTGGTAGCCGGCAAGCGCATCGTCCTGATCGACGATTCCATCGTACGCGGCACGACTTCGGTGAAGATCGTGCAAATGATGCGGGATGCGGGCGCCACCGAGGTGCATATGCGGGTTGCGTCGCCGCCGATCACGCATCCTGATTACTATGGCATCGACACGCCGGAGCGCGACAAATTGCTTGCGGCAACGCACGACCTTGAAGGCATGCGGAAATTCATCGGCGCCGATTCGCTCGCGTTCCTTTCGGTCGACGGCATCTATCGCGCCATGGGTGAGAAGGGCCGCGATTCGGCTCGCCCGCAATTCACCGATCATTGTTTCACCGGCGAATATCCGACGCCGCTTACGGACCGGACCGCCCAGGACGCGACGCCGCGTCAGCTCTCCCTGCTCGCGGAAGCAAGCTGATCGATGACGCAATCTCTGGCGGGGAGCATTGCGCTCGTCACCGGCGCATCGCGCGGCATCGGCCGGGCGACCGCACTTGCCCTCGCGCGCGCCGGCGCTCACATCGTCGCCGTTGCGCGCACCGTTGGTGCGCTCGAGGAAATCGACGACGCAGCGCGTGCGGCCGGCAGTTCGGCGACCTTGGTCCCGCTCGATATGCGCGACTATGCCGGTATCTATCGGCTGGCTGCGGCGCTCAACGAACGTTATCAGCGGCTTGATGTGATGGTCGGCAATGCCGGGGTGGTGGGGCAGCGTTCCCCGCTCGACCACGTTGAGCCGCAGAACTGGGATGAGGTCATGGCGGTGAACGTCACCGCCAATTGGCATCTGATCCGCGCCATGGATGCTTTGCTCAAGCGTTCCGCCGCCGGACGCGCGGTTTTCATCACTTCGGGTGCCGCGACCCACGCGCGCGCCTATACCGGCGTATATCCGGTGTCGAAGGCCGCGCTCAACGCGCTGGCGCGTGTTTATGCAGCGGAAACCGAGTCGACCGCGGTCAGAGTGAATTTATTCAATCCGGGACCGACGCGGACCCGTATGCGAGCCCAGGTCATGCCGGGTGAAGATCCGATGACGCTGCCGACGCCCGAGGCAGTGGCCGAAAAAATCCTGCCCCTTTGCCTGCCGAGCTGCTCCGAAACCGGCAGGCTTTTTGATTTTCCCGCCGGCAAGTTTT
>JBKPIZ010000288.1:0-6540 GCA_046730495.1 Pseudomonadota bacterium | reverse complement strand
AACCTGCGCGTCGCGGAAACGGAAAAGTACGCCCACGTGACCTACTTCTTCAACGGGGGAAACGAAAAGCCATACCCGGGCGAGGAGCGCGAGCTGGTCCCCTCGCCCAAAGTCGCGACCTACGACCTGCAGCCGGAAATGTCGGCACCAGAGCTCACCGACAAAGCGGTTGCCACAATCGGTTCCGGCAAATACGACCTCATCGTTCTCAATTACGCCAACCCCGATATGGTCGGTCATACCGGCAGTCTTCACGCCGCAATCAAAGCCGTCGAGACCGTCGATGCCGGACTTGGCCGCCTCACCGAGGCGATCGGGAAAGCCGGCGGGGTTTTGCTGGTCACCGCCGACCATGGCAATTGCGAGCTGATGCGCGATCCGCAAACCGGCGGACCGCACACTGCCCACACCACCAATCCGGTGCCGCTGTTACTGTCCGGCGCCCGTGATCGCGCGCTGGTCGCGGACGGCCGCCTTGCCGATCTTGCACCGACATTGTTGGAATTGATGGAGCTGCCGCAGCCGCAGGAGATGACCGGGCATTCGCTGTTGCGCGGCGACAGCGACAAATAACCCGGAGACATTGCCGCGTCGGACCGACGACGCCAGCTAGATGTCCTTCAGCCCCAACACATCGGCCATCGAATAAAGTCCGGGCTTCTTGCCGCGCGCCCACAATGCGGCATGCACCGCGCCGCGGGCGAAGATCATGCGGTCCTCGGCCCGGTGTGTCAGCTCGATGCGCTCCGCCGGCCCGGCGAAGATCACCGAGTGATCGCCGACCACGGTACCGCCCCGCAGCGAAGCGAAGCCGATATCGCCGGCGCAGCGCGCGCCAGTCATGCCGTCGCGGCCACGTATGGAATGCTGCGCAGGATCGACGCCGCGGCCTGCGGCGGCAGCGCGGCCAAGCATCAGCGCCGTACCCGATGGCGCATCGATTTTCTTGTTGTGATGCATTTCGACGATTTCGATGTCGTAGTCGTCGTTGAGCGTCTTGGCGACGCGCTTGACCAGCGCGGCGATAAGATTGACGCCGAGACTCATATTGCCGGATTTGACGATGGTTGCCCGGCTGGCGGCCTTGGCGATCACCGCGTCTTCTTCGGCGGAATGGCCGGTCGTGCCGATGACATGCACCAGCCCCGCACTGGCCGCTAATTCTGTAAACACGAGCGTCGCCGCCGGAATCGTAAACTCGATCAGCGCGTCCGCCGATCGGAGCAAAGGCGCGGCATCGGCGACCACGCTGATGCCATTCTTGCCGAGCCCTGCCAATTCGCCTGCATCCCGGCCGATCACGGCGGAGTTCGGCGCGTCGACGGCGCCAGCGAGCGTCACGCCTTTGTGCGCCGCGACGGCATGAATGAGGGTGCGGCCCATGCGCCCGCCGGCACCGGCGATCACCACTCGCAAATTGGAATCTGCCGCGGCCATTATTCTTCCAAGCCTTTGTCCCAGAGGCGGTATAGCGGGGCAGTGTCAGGCCAGCAACACGAGAGAGCGCCGCTCACCCTTTAAAACCGCGCGCCGTCGTAACCCTCAGTCACGATGACATCGGCCTCGCCGGCGGCGGCGGTGAAGGCGAAGCTGGCTGCGGGCCGTCGTAGCCTTCGGCAATGACGAAGTCGCAAGTCGAATGAGAGAGCCGCAGCGGCTTAGCGCGCTGATATTCATCCGAGCGATAGCAGGCGAGCGCCGTGGCGAAATCGGCAAATTCGCGCAACACGCAACGGCCGCGGCCATGGCCTTCGACCACTTCCATTTTGCCGCCGCGCACCAACCCCATGAAATTTTTCGTGCGCTGGCGGTGTCGCCGCCATATAGGCTTTGTAGCCCTCCGGATTGCTGATATCGATTTGCGGAATCCAATAGCCTTTGGGCATCGTTGTCGCTCCGTTACCTCACAGGTTTATTTTTTTGTCGCTGCACTCGCGATTTCGGCGACGATCGCCTCCGCTGCCGCTTTTGGATCGGCAGCGGCAATGATCGGTCGGCCGACCACGAGATAGTCGGCGCCGGCGGCGATCGCCGCAGTCGGCGTCGCCACGCGCTTCTGATCCCCGGCGCCACTGCCGGCCGGGCGTATGCCCGGCGTGACCAAGGTCAGTCCAGCGCCGACAATGCGGCGCAGATTGGCGACTTCTTCCGGCGAACAGACGAGCCCGTCGACGCCAATGTCGCGAGCTTGCGCCGCGCGCCGCGCGGCCAGTTCGGCGACGGTGGTCGCATAGCCCGCCTCCCTCAGATCGGCATCGTCGAGCGAAGTCAGCACCGTCACGGCGAGAATGCGCAGATCGTGCTCCCGCGCCGCGGCCGCGGCCTGCATCACCTGCGGATAAGCATGCACAGTGAGAAAGCTTGCGCCAAGGCCGGCAACGCTTTTTACCCCGGCCGCCACCGTATTGCCGATGTCGTGCAGCTTCAGATCCAGAAAAACGCGATTGCCGGACTGCGCAAGCTCGCGCGCATAGTCGAGCCCGCCGGCAAAAGCGAGCTGATAGCCGATCTTGTAGAACGATACGGTACTGCCGAGGCGCGCAACTATTGCCCGCGCCGCGTCAAGCGACGGGACGTCCAGGGCGACAATCAGACGCTCGCGGGGGTCCATTCCTGCTCCGTTGGCAAGCTCGTAATTCCTTTAGTCCATCATGCCGGCCAATTCGATCAGCCGACGCATGGCCGCCCGCAGCGCTGCGGCGAGCGCGTCGTCTTTCAAATTATCGTCGTCGTCGAAGGCCAGTTCGGCGCGCGGCACGCTGACCTGTTCGGGAATGACCAAGGCGCCGCAGCCGAGTTCGAGTATTTGCCGCAGCGCCATCAACGAACGAATGCCGCCGCCGGCCCCGATCGTAGCCGAACCGAGCGCAAACACCCGGCCCTTGAAGGCGGCATAGGTCGGCTCGCCGCGTTCGCGCACGCGTGACACCCAATCAATGGCGTTTTTCAGAAGGGGCGTGACCGAGGCGCTATATTCCGGGCTGGTGATAAAGATGCCGCGGTGCGCCACAAGCATCTGCCGCAGCTTGAGCGCTGCGACCGGCGGTCCGGAAGCCGTTGCCAAATCGGCATCGAACAGCGGCAACTCATAATCTTCGAGCGAAATGCGCGTGACTTCGGCGTCGAGCAGCGCCAGTTCCTTGGCGGCGAGCGCGGCCAGCCGCGCATTGTGCGAGCCGGTGCGCAGCGAACCGGGTATGACGAGAACTTTTGCGGCAGACATTGAAGGCGGAGGTCAGAGGTCAGCGATCGGATGTCGGATACCAGATGTCAGGACAACAGGGCACTTGCGACCGCCCCCATCAGGCCTCTGATCTCTTTCATCTGACATCCGTCCTCCGGTAAACCCAAACGCGCGCCGGCGGAATGTTCATCCAGATGCGCTCGGAAGCTTCCACCGAAAAACCGCCGAGCCGTTTCGGCAGCGGCGCGGCGACCGAGTAGGTAAATTGCACGAACGGCGCGCCGGGCCGCATGAGATCGAAGGCGTCGCGAATGAGTCGCAAGCGCATGGTGATCGGTTTGGTGATCAGCGGCAGGCCGGAGACCACGGCAGCGGCCGGTTGCAGCAGTAAGGTCTCGAGCATGCGGCGCATACTGTAGGCGTCGCCTTGCACCAGGGTGGCATGCGGATAGCGCGCGCGCAAAATCCGGCAGAACGCCGGGTTCGATTCCACCAGCACCAGGCGCGAAGGATCGACGCCGGCCTCGACCAAGGCATCAGTGACCGGTCCGGTTCCCGGACCCAATTCAACGACGGGTCCGCCCGATCGCGGATCGACGTAGCGCGCCATGGTGCGGGCCAGGATTTTACCCGAGGGGGTGACCGCGCCCGTGGATAAGGGACGTTCGATCCACGAGCGGATAAAGCGCACTTCGTCGTCGATCCGAATGCCGCGCTTGAGTTCGAAGCGCTTTATCTGTTGCTCGATCTTTCGGCCAATGCCGTCGCGTTTCTGCTCGAACAACCGGATTTGGCGTTCGATCTTGCGCTCAATGAGAGTTTTTCTGACTTCCAGGAGGCGAAGCTGCCGCCCAATTTTTCGTTCGAATACCTGTAGGGCGGGCAGTGGCATGGCACCCACGCGACAAAAATGCTGCGGTTATTTAAAACATTTACATCACAAAAACCATAGAGCGCACTCAAGCGGCCCCGGCGCGGCCGCCGAGCCCATCCAGGAACTCCTTGACCTTGCCGAGGAATCCGGACGATTCCGGATGCGTCTCGCTGGACGACAAGCGCTCAAATTCAGCCAGCAACTCCCGCTGCTTCTTGGTGAGCTTCTGCGGAGTTTCGACCACCACCTGGACATACATGTCGCCGCTGTGGCGCGAGCGGAGTACGGGCATGCCCTTGCCAGCGAGGCGGAAGCGGCGGCCGGATTGCGTGCCCTCCGGCACTTTGACTTTGGTCTTGCCGCCGTCGATCGTCGGCACTTCGAATTCGCCGCCGATTGAGGCTGCCACCATCGAAACCGGAACGCGGCAATGCAGATCGGCGCCTTCGCGCTGGAAGAACGGATGCGCGCCGATCGACAGAAATATGTAAAGATCGCCCGTTGGGCCGCCGCGCACGCCCGCTTCGCCTTCGCCGGCGAGCCGGATGCGGGTGCCGTCCTCGACGCCCGCCGGAATATTCACCGACAGTGTGCGTTCGCGGGTGACGCGCCCGGAGCCGGCGCATGATTCGCATGGCGTGTCGATCGACTGGCCGCGGCCGTGGCAATTCGGACAAGTGCGTTCGAGCGTGAAAAAGCCCTGCGCGTGGCGCACCCGGCCGTGGCCGCCGCACATCGGACAGGTCTTCGGCTTGGAGCCGGCTTTGGCGCCGGAGCCGGAACAGGCTTCGCAGGTCACCGAGGTTGGAATTCGGATTTGCGCAGTCTTGCCGTTGAAGGCTTCCTGCAGCGTGATCTCCATGTTGTAACGCAAATCGGCGCCGCGCTCGCGGCCACTCGAGCGCCCGCGCCCGGCCGACATGCCGAAAATGCCTTCAAACAAATCGGAAAAGGTGGCGCCGAAATCCGCGCCGAACCCAGCGGGGCCGTTGCCCATGCCGTGCTCGAACGCAGCATGGCCAAAACGGTCGTAAGCGGCGCGTTTGTTCGGATCCTTCAAGATCTCATAGGCCTCGTTGATCTCCTTGAAGCGATGTTCGGCCGTCTTGTCGCCGGGATTGCGATCCGGATGATATTGCATCGCATATTTGCGAAAGGCGGCCTTGACCTCGCCATCGCTCGCCGTGCGATTGATCGCTAGCGTCTCGTAATAGCAGCGCTTGGCCATCAGTCCTCACCCGATCGAAGCCGCCTGTCGATGAACGAGCACCCCCGTTTGGGTGTCCGGAGGTGCCATTCCCATGACTGCGACGGCATCGAGCGCCCTCGCCGACTAAGCAGACTTTTTGTTCTTTTTGTCGTCGTCGACCTCGGTGAACTCGGCATCGACGACGTCTTCCTTCTTGCCGTCGCCACCCGGCGTTCCGCCGGCGGTGCCATCGCCGGCCTGCTGCTCCGCGGCCTGCTTGTACATCGCCTCACCGAGCTTCATCGAGGCCTGCGCCAGAGTATTGGTCTTGGCCGTGATGGCGTCGGCGTCGCTGCCTTTAAGCGCCTCCTTGAGATCGGCCAAGGCGTTCTCGATCGCGCGACGATCACCCTCGCCGACCTTCGAGCCGTGTTCGGCAAGCGCCTTCTCGGTCGAATGCACCAGCGCCTCGGCGTGGTTCTTGGCCTCAACCTGAGCCTTGCGCTTCTTGTCCTCCTCGGCATGCGCCTCGGCGTCTTTGACCATCTTCTGGATGTCGGCCTCGGACAGGCCGCCGGACGCCTGGATGCGGATCTGCTGCTCCTTGCCGGTGCCCTTGTCCTTGGCGGAGACATTGACGATGCCGTTGGCGTCGATGTCGAAAGTGACCTCGATCTGCGGCACACCGCGCGGCGCCGGCGGAATGCCGATCAGATCGAACTGGCCGAGCAGCTTGTTGTCGGCCGCCATTTCGCGCTCGCCCTGGAATACGCGGATCGTCACCGCGGTCTGGCCGTCTTCGGCGGTCGAGAACACCTGACTCTTCTTCGTCGGAATCGTGGTGTTGCGGTCAATGAGCCGCGTAAACACGCCGCCCAGCGTCTCGATGCCGAGCGACAGCGGCGTCACGTCGAGCAACAGCACATCCTTGACGTCGCCCTGGAGCACGCCGGCCTGGATCGCCGCGCCCACCGCAACGACTTCGTCGGGATTGACGCCCTTGTGCGGCTCCTTGCCGAACAGCTGTTTGACGACTTCCTGCACCTTCGGCATGCGCGTCATGCCGCCGACCAACACGACCTCGTTGATCTCAGCCGCGGAGAGCCCCGCATCCTTGAGCGCCTGCCGGCACGGATCAATCGTCTTCTGGATGAGATCGTCGACCAGCGCTTCGAACTTGGCGCGCGTGAGCTTCATCGTCAGATGCTTCGGTCCGGCCGCATCGGCGGTGATGAACGGCAGGTTGATTTCGGTCTGCGTCGTCGATGACAACTCGATCTTGGCCTTCTCGGC
>JBKPIZ010000287.1:0-2286 GCA_046730495.1 Pseudomonadota bacterium | reverse complement strand
GTGGATGTCTTCCTCGTCGTAGGGGGAAGTCGCTAATATTCGGAGTATTTGCTGAAGTCTGACAACTGACGACTGGCAACTGCTCTCCAGATTGGCCTTGACTCGCCCGAAAGAAACGTTTACAAACATCAGATACTACGCGCTATGCTGATTCGAGTTGCCAATCTGGTGCGACTTACCGAGAGCCAAGCCCTTATTGTACGCACCGGGATCGTACGAGTAATTGTAGGAACCGACTGCAGCGGATGATGTAACCCTCAGCCAAGCTTCTGAACGGGCCATCATCCAGCGAAGGATGATGGCCCGTTCGCTTATCAAGACACTTTGTGATCCAACCATCGCCCGAGATTTGCGGTGATGAAGCAGAACAGGGAGTAGCCAGATGACGAAGACCGGAGCGCAGATACTCTGGGAGTGCCTCGAACGAGAGCGCGTGAGCCACGTGTTCGGATACCCCGGGGGCGCGATCCTGCCCGCCTATGACGCCTTGAAGCACAGCAAAATTCACCACGTGCTGGTGCGTCATGAACAAGGCGCGACTCACATGGCAGACGGCTACGCTCGCGCGGGCGGTGAAGTGGGCGTGGCCGTCGCTACGTCTGGCCCGGGCGCGACCAACATGGTCACTGGAATCGCCACCGCCATGCTGGATTCTTCTCCTATCGTCTGCATCACCGGTCAGGTTGGCAGCAAGTTGATTGGTTCCGACGCGTTTCAGGAAACCGACATCACCGGCGTCACTCTGCCCATCACCAAACACAACTACCTGGTTACCCACGCGAGCGAACTCGCGCGCACCATTCGCGAGGCTTTTTACGTCGCCCGCTCCGGCCGCCCCGGTCCTGTGCTGGTCGACATCACCAAAGATGCGCAGCAGACTTCCTGCGAATTTGACTGGGACGCCGCCAAGCCGCAACTGCCCGGCTATCGTCCGGATCTTTCGCCCGACGCCAAAGAGTATGAGCAAGCGCTCGAACTGATTCAGAAGGCCAAGCGGCCTGTCATTTTGGCCGGACACGGCATCATCGTCTCCGGCGCCATGCAGGACGTGCGCACCTTCGCCGAACGCACCGGAATTCCGGTCGCACTCACCCTGCTAGGCATCGGCGCCTTCCCCGCTTCGCACCCACTCAATCTCGGCATGATGGGCATGCACGGCGAAGCCTGGGTCAACCACACTATCCAGGAAGCCGACCTTCTGCTCGCGTTCGGCATGCGCTTTGACGATCGCGTTACCGGCAATCTGAAAACCTACGCGCCGAACGCGCGCAAGATTCACGTCGAGATCGATCCTGCTGAAATCAACAAGAACGTGAAAGTAGATGTGGCGCTGGTCGGCGATCTGCGCGAAGTCCTGCATGAACTGTTGCCGCACGTGAACACGGTCGATCGCAGTGAATGGCTCGACTTCATCGACCAACTCAAGGGCGATGCGGCGGTTCGAGACATTCAGAATCTCCCGGACAACGGCCATCTCTATGCTGCGCACGTGATCAATGACCTGTGGCGCGAGACCCGCGATGCCGACACGATCGTCGTCACCGACGTCGGCCAGCACCAGATGTGGGAGGCGCAATACTACAAGCATGATCGTGCTCGTTCGCTGATCACGTCGGGCGGACTGGGAACCATGGGCTTTGCGTTGCCCGCAGCCATCGGCGCGAAAGTGGCGCGGCCCGAAGCCGAAGTATGGGTAATAGTCGGCGATGGCGGCTTCCAGATGACAATGGCCGAACTTGCCACCATCGTGCAGGAGAATCTGAAAGTGAACATTGCCATCATTAACAATGGCTTCCTCGGGATGGTGCGGCAATGGCAGGAATTTTTCTATGAGCGCAATTACGCCGCGACGCCCCTGCTGAATCCGGATTTTGTGAAACTGGGCGAAGCGTATGGCATTCGGAGCGTGGCCGTGACCCAACGCTCAGAGGTCGTGCCGGCGGTGCAGGCCGCGCGTCGGCACGATGGCCCGGTACTGATCAATTTCAAAGTTGAGCAGGAAGACACCGTGTACCCCATGGTCGCCGCAGGTGCATCGTTGCACGAGATGATTCGCCGCCCCAGCCCCATCGTGGAAACGGCGGCTGACGAGTAAACCGACATGATGAATACTTTTGTTGTCTACGTGGAAAATAAGCCCGGTGTGCTGACGCGGGTCGCGTCCCTTTTTCGCAGGCGCGCCTTCAATATTGATTCGCTAACCGTGGGGCGCACCGAAAAGCCCGAAGTCTCGCGCATGACCATCACCGCGGACGCGGACCGCGACCAGGCCCGGCGGATCGAAGC
>JBKPIZ010000286.1:0-8214 GCA_046730495.1 Pseudomonadota bacterium | reverse complement strand
AGCCCCTGAAAAAGCTGGGCGGCCTTTTCGTCATCGTTGGGATAACCGCCAACCGGCGTCAGCGCATCGGGCGCAAAGGCGATGAAGCCCCCGACCGTCAGCCGGCGCGCGACGTCGCGGATATAGGGATTAAGGCCGCGGTTCTCGTGGATGACAAGAACGACAGGCAGCTTCTTGGTCGCGCCGCTTGGCCGGACCAGATACC
Source organism: Pseudomonadota bacterium (assembly GCA_046730495.1). Taxonomy (GTDB): domain Bacteria; phylum Pseudomonadota; class Alphaproteobacteria; order Rhizobiales; family Xanthobacteraceae; genus BOG-931. The sequence continues at coordinate 8,009 of JBKPIZ010000286.1, read as the reverse complement.
CGTTGATGCTGCCATTGCCCTGCGGCGAGGGAACGGTTGCCGACTCGGTGGCAATACGGCTGTCCCGTTCCGGCACTTGCACCGCCCAGGCGTAGTTCGGCTTGAGCATTTCGAAAAGTGCGGACGCCGTTACTCCGCCAACGGCAAAATTCTGCGCACCGTCGAGAAAAGCGCGGCGGCTGATCACGCCATGCACATATTGGTCAAACAGGTTCAAAAGCCCTTGTGGGAAATCGGTCGCCTTCTTCCGTTCCATTTGTATGTTCCACACGCGGTTTGGCGAAAGGTTTACGAAGGATAGCGGCTTTGTGGCTTCGGCGGATGCGGTCCGGGCGGCGGTTGATATTGCGTATTGCGATCACAAAAGCCGCCAATCCCGCGCACATTGTCGAGGCACTGCTGGAATGTCGTGAAGCCACAATTGGTTCCACCGCCGCCGCTGGCGGTATAGTAGGAGCACCACGGATAATTTTGGGCTTCGGCACGCGTTGTGGCGGCAACGCCGACGCAAATTGCCAATAGAGCGAACAAGAGTTTCATGGCGCTTCCCGGATTTGCGTGCTTCTCTCCTCTATAAATCCCGGCGGCTCGCATTTATTCCCGCACGCCCTTCGCAGCGCCGTGCCAGGCCTGCACCGCCGACGCAGCGTGCGAGGTTTAGCTGAGCAAGCGACGTATGGCCGATGCCCAGTCGGCCAATTTGCGCGCGCGCTCTTTGCCATCCATGCGCGGTTCGAAGCGGCGTTCCAAGCGCCAATGATTCAAAAATCGGTCCGGTTCGGGAAAGAAGCCGGCGTGCAAGCCGGCGAGATATGCCGCGCCAAGCGCGGTCGTCTCTTTGATTTGGGGACGGTCGACCGCGGTGCCGAGAATGTCGGCGAGCCGTTGCATGGTCCAGTCCGAAACCGCCATGCCGCCGTCGACGCGCAGCGCGTTGCGCGTGCTTGCGCTGTCGCGCCAATCGTCCTTCATCGCGGCGAGCAAATCGGCAGTCTGGAAACACACGCTTTCGAGCGCAGCCCGCGCCAGCTCGCGCGGTCCGGTCGCGCGCGTCAGACCAAACAAGGCGCCGCGCACGTCCGGCCGCCAATGCGGCGCCCCCAATCCGACAAAGGCCGGAACCAGCACAACCTCCTGCGACGGATCCGCCGCTTGCGCGAGCGCGCCGCTCTGTTCGGCCGTGGTGATGATGTTCAAGCCGTCACGCAGCCACTGTACCGCCGCGCCGGCGATGAAGACCGAGCCCTCGAGCGCATAGCTGCGCACGCCGCCGAGCTGATAGGCCACCGTGGTGAGCAGACGGTTCTTGGAGGCGACCGCCGTGGCGCCGGTGTTGAGGACGATGAAACAGCCGGTACCGTAGGTGGACTTCACCGTGCCCGGGGCGAAGCAAGCCTGCCCGATCAGCGCCGCCTGCTGATCCCCGGCGATGCCGCAAATCGGAATCGCGCTGCCGAATAGTTCCGGGTCGGTCGCACCGAAATTCGCCGACGAATCCAACACCTCGGGCAATACCGATCGCGGGATGCCGAGCGCCGTGAGCAGCGCATCGTCCCAGCGCCCGGTATGAATGTTGTAGAGCAGCGTGCGCGAGGCATTGGTGGCGTCGGTTGCGTGAACGCGGCCGCCGGTCAAACGCCACAGCAAGTAGGTATCGACCGTGCCGAAGGCGAGCTCTCCGCTTGCAGCGCGCCGGCGCGCTTCGGGAACATTGTCGAGCAGCCAAGCGAGTTTGGTTCCGGAGAAATATGGGTCGAGCAAGAGGCCGGTTTTGGCGCTGAACTGGGCTTCGTGGCCGCCCGCCTTGAGCTTTACGCAAAGATCCGCGGTACGCCGGTCCTGCCAGACGATGGCGCGGTGCACCGGCCGGCCGCTGGCGCGGTCCCACAACAAAGTCGTCTCGCGCTGATTAGCGATTCCGATCGCGGCGATGTCGCGTGCGGCGGCGCCAGCCTGGTAGAGCACCGCGCGACAGGTCGACAGCGTCGACGACCACAGGTCTTCGGGCTCGTGCTCGACCTCACCGTCGGCAGGAAAATGCTGCGGAAATTCCTGCTGCGCGACGACCGCGATCGACGTGTTGGCGCGAAATAGAATGGCCCGCGTCGATGTCGTTCCTTGGTCGATGGCGAGGACGTAGGCGGCCACGCGTTTTCAGCTTCCTTTGCGGTCGGCCTCGGACCAATTTCCATCAACGGCCGGCGACCTGCGCCAGTCGTTCTCTCGCACCCGGAATGGACAAGTGCTGCAGCCACCGTTCGCAGGAGGTGATCGTATTGATCAGGAGCATGGAAACCGTCATCGGCCCGACGCCGCCCGGCACTGGCGTGATATAGGATGCCTTTGCCGCGACGCCGGCGAAATCGACGTCGCCGACCAGCCTGGCGTCAGCGAGGCGATTGATGCCGACGTCGATCACCACCGCACCGGTTCGCACCATCTGCGGCAGGATCAGGTTGGGATAGCCGGCGGCCACGACCAATACGTCGGCAAGCAGCGTGAACTGCGCTAGATCGCGGGTCTTGGCGTGGCAGATACAGACCGTGGCCTCATGCTGCATCAGCATCAATGCCATCGGCTTACCGACGATATTGCTGGCGCCGACCACGACCACGTTCTTGCCCTCGAGCGAAATATTCTCGTGCTCGAGGAGCTTCAGAACGCCGTACGGCGTGCACGGTGGAAATACCGTGCCGCCGACCACAAGCCCGCCTACATTATAGAGGTGGAATCCATCGACGTCTTTATCTGCCGAGATGGTGTGCAGGATGCGCGCCATGTCGAATGATGCTGGCAGCGGCAGCTGAACCAGAATGCCGTGCACGGCCGGGTCGCCGTTAAGCTCGGCAATCTTGGCCACGACCTCGTCCTGCTCGACATCGCTCGGATAGTCGAAGCGGAACGAGCGGATGCCGACATCCGCGCAGGCGCGGATCTTGTTCTTGACATAGATTCTTGAGGCCGGATCGGAACCGACCAGAATCACCGCCAATCCGGGCGGCGCACCCGATTGGGCGACGATGCGCACCACGCGCTGGCGGCACTCATCGCGGATCGTGCGGGCGACCGCATTGCCGTCGATGATTTTTGCGGTCATGGTTGCCCCAATGCGATCGTCGTATTCATAGCGATTATAGTGATCCCGTAGAGCAATGCCGCTTTATCTCGAATTGGTATCTGCTTTGGGTTGATCGCCACTTTAATCCGGAGCACAACGAAAGCTAGCAGCATTCGTTAACCTTGTGTGGGCAGCCGCTTCCGACCCTTCAATGCCACCGGATTCGTTGCGATCGTTGCGGATGTGGAGTACCACGACCTTGCGCCTGGCGCTGTCGCAGTATTCGGCCGAGCTCCGGCGGCAGTGCTGGCGGTGCAAAAATCTGAGGCGGTAATGACGCGGAGCCACGCCCGCTTTCGAGAGTCTCATCAACCGCATGGTGTGCGGTGATTGCGCTGGTTGCCAGGGTTGGAAACCCCTTGGAGATTCCGCGACGCCTGCGGGCGCTCGTACGAGCGCGAGAATCCAGCCTCATCCTGCTCGCGGTCGTGGTCGGCGTGCTGGGCGGCTTGGTGGTCGCAGCGATGGGCACCTGCGTCGATCTTCTGCATGAGATGCTGTTTCATTTGGAGCCTGGTGAACGCCTCTCGGCGCGATTCACGCTCGATCCGGTCCTGGCAATTTCGGTGCCCTTGCTCGGCGGCCTGTTGTTCGGAATCGGCAGCGAGATCCTCCGGCGCTGGCGTCCGGACCGGGAAATCGACCCGATTGAAGCCAACGCGCTGCATGGCGGACGCATGTCGCTGTTGGGCAGTATCATCGTCGCGGCGCAGACGGTGTGGTCGAGCGGTGTTGGGGCTTCAGTCGGTCTCGAAGCAGGTTATACGCAATTTGCCAGCGGCATCGCTTCCCGCATTGGCGTGGCGTTTCGGCTGCGCCGCAGCGATTTGCGCATTCTGGTCGGCTGCGGCGCCGCTGCTGGAATTGCCGGCGCCTTCGGCGCGCCGCTCGCCGGCGCATTTTACGGCTTTGAGCTGATCATCGGCAGTTACGCGCCGGCGAGCCTTGCACCGGTCGGCATTTCGGCGCTGATCGGATATCTGGTGGCGCACTCTGTCGAACCGGCCGACCTCGGCGTTGTCGCGCCCGATAAAACCGTCCTCCTCACCCACGATCTTATCCTCGCCGCGGCGCTCGGACTGCTCTCGGCTGTCCTTGGAATTATTTTGATGCGCGGCGTCGCCTTGTGCGAGGACCTGTTCGCCCGCCTGCGGATACGGCCACTGCTGCGGACCATGGCCGGCGGGCTCGCGGTCGGGCTCATGGCTATTGTATCCCCACAGGTGATGTCGTCCGGCCACGGCGCGCTGCGAGTCATCGGTACGCTCGATCTGTCGGTGCGAACCATAGCGATTGTGTTCGCTCTCAAGATCGCAGCGTCAATCGCCTCGCTTGGCTCCGGTTTTCGCGGCGGCTTGTTCTTTTCCTCGCTGCTGATCGGCTCGCTCGGCGGACACCTACTCGCCGAAGCGATCACCATGACCTGGCCGACGCTCGACTTCGATACCAATGCGTCGGCGGTTATCGGCATGAGCGCTTTGTCAGCGTCCGTGATCGGCGGGCCACTGACCATGACCTTTATCGCGCTGGAGACGACCGGCGATCTCTGGTTGACGACGGCGGTGCTGATTGCCGTCATCATTGCCGCGCAGGTCACGCGCGAGACGTTCGGTTATTCATTCGCAACTTGGCGTTTCCATTTGCGCGGCGAGACGATCCGCAGCGCCGCCGACATCGGCTGGATGCGCGACCTCACCGTCGAGAAGATGATGCGCGAAGACGTTGAGACAACCAAAGCGACCGCGACGATCGGCGAATTTCGCGAGGCACATCCGCTGGGCTCTACGATCTACGTAGTCGCGGTCGATGACCTCGACCGTTACGTCGGCCTCGTCCTGGTTGCGGAGGCACACGGCGCGGAGGTCGCGCCGGAGCGCGCCGTCAAGGACCTTTTGCATTTTCCGGATGAAATGCTGCTGCCGGAAATGGCGGTGAAGGAAGCAGTCCTTGCCTTCGACCGCGCCGAGGCCGAAGCGCTGATCGTGGTGGATTCCTTCCTCGATCGACGCGTGGTTGGGCTTCTTACCGAAGCTTACGTGCTGCGCCGTTATGCGGCGGCCCTCGAAGGAAGGCGCCGCGATCTTATCGGCGAATAGAATTGCCGCTCCATAGCGAGAATCTGCACTAGCACACTGCCAAATGAGCAGGTCGCGTCTATCGGAAAATATTCAATGGAAATCATTGCCTTCAATCGAGCCGGGCGCTTTACTAGAGAAAAATAGTCCAATACATCGACGATATCGCAACTAACGTTCTGCCAAATAAGCCCGGGGCAGCGTGCTATGATCAGTAATCCCTTCGCCGCGCTTTCGGCGTCCGTACCGCCGGCGGTCATGCAGATATATGTCGTCGTGATGGCGCTCTTGGTTGTGGCCGGCACCCTGTTCGACATTATTCATAAGCAGAGCGCCACGTACTTTTTTAACAACTGGCGCGATCTCAAGAACAAGGCGAAACGGCAAGTCGGCGGCGGACAAATGGCGGCGCTGGTGGTTCAAACCGCGGTCGTCGACGTCATGGCTTCCGGCGAGTTCTGCAATATGCGGCGCCGGATAGCCCATCTTCTCACGATGTATGGCTTTGTGATCTACATTGTGACGACAATCATGATGGTGTTCGCCTATCCGACGCCTGCCGTGCCCACGCCTGGCAGCGTTGCGGCGCTCTGGTACATCGGCATTCTGATGGTTTGTGCGGGCGGTTACTGGTTCTGGTTCTTCATCCGGGCGGATGTTGCGGCTGAAGGCCATTCGCCGTTTCGTTTTGTCCGCGCCGATTTGTTCATCGTCACGCTGGTCTTGAGCGTCACCTTCGCCTTGCTGTGGGCAGTCGTCCAGGCAACCGGCAACAATGCATTCAGCGTCATATTCCTCGGCCTCTATCTCCTCGCCACCACGGTAGTGTTTGGATCGATTCCGTGGTCCAAGTTCTCGCACATGTTCTTCAAGCCCGCCGCTGCCCTGGAAAAAAGAGTGGCCGAGGCCAACGGCACGATGAGCAATTTGCCGCCGCCCGCCGATGCACCGAGAAAATTCGGCGGCGGAATAAAGCATGCGCAGCATTACTAACCGACGCTCGCCGGCCCTGGACAGAACAGATAAGGACACATCATGCCGACCTTCGTTTATATGACGCGCTGCGACGGTTGCGGACACTGTGTCGATATCTGCCCGTCCGACATCATGCATATCGACACCACCTATCGGCGGGCGCTTAATATCGAGCCGAACATGTGCTGGGAGTGCTACTCCTGCGTCAAAGCCTGCCCGCAATTTGCCATTGACTGCCGCGGCTATGCCGATTTCGCCCCGCTCGGCCACAGCGTCCGCGTGCGCCGCGAAGAAGACAAGGCGACCATTTCCTGGAAAATAAAATTCCGCGACGGCCGGGAAAAGAATTTCGTGTCCCCGATCCGGACGACGCCTTGGGGTTCGATCAAGTCCCCCGTTGACTATGCGCCGCCGAGCGCCGAGGCGATGAAATCACAAGAGCTCGCGCACGAACCCGAAGCGCTCAAAGTCGCCGCACTGCCGACAGTATCCCGCGATCGCTTCAAGCAAGGCGCGATCTGATGCGTCGTCGTAAGACCGTGTTCGTAGACGCCGACATCCTCGTCGTCGGCGGCGGCATGGGCGGCTGCGGCGCCACCTATGAATCCCGGTACTGGGGACGCGATCTGAAAGTCGTCTGCGTCGAAAAAGCCAATATCGAGCGCAGCGGCGCGGTCGCCCAGGGGCTTTATGCGATCAATTGCTACATGGGCATGCACTGGAATGAAAATCAGCCCGAAGACCATGTTCGTTATGCGCGCAACGACTTGATGGGCCTAGTGCGTGAAGATCTGGGCTACGACATCGCGCGCCACGTCGACGCCACGGTGCATAAATTCGAGGAATGGGGCCTCCCCATCATGCGCGACCCCGAGACCGGGAGATATCAGCGCGAAGGCAAATGGCAGATCATGATCCACGGCGAGAGCTATAAGCCGATCGTCGCCGAAGCCGCGCGCAAAGCCGCCAGCGAAGTCTACAACCGGATCATGGTGACGCATCTGCTGATGGATGACGCACGACCCAATCGCGTCGCCGGCGCGGTCGGCTTTAACGTTCGCACCGGCGATTTTTACGTGTTTCGCGCCAAGGCGGTCATCGTCGCCGCCGGCGGCGCATCGCACATTTTCAAGCCGCGCGCGGTCGGCGAAGGCATGGGCCGAACCTGGTACGCGCCCTGGAGCAGCGCTTCAGCCTATGCATTGCCGATTCTCGCCGGCGCGAAGATGACGCAGATGGAAAACCGGATCGTGCTGACGCGCTTCAAGGACGGCTATGGCCCGGTCGGCGCCTATTTCCTGCACTTAAAAACCTATACGCAAAACGCCTATGGGCAGGATTACGAGGCATTCTGGCACGACTCGATCGAGAAGATGGTCGGGGACTACGTTAATCATCACCCGGTACCAACGTGCTTGCGCAATCACGCGCTGCTCGAAGAGGTCAAAGCCGGCCGCGGCCCGATCCGCATGGTCACCAAAGAAGCGTTTCAAGATCCGCATAAGGAGACCGTCGGCTGGGAGAATTTCTTGGGCATGACCATCGGCCAGGCGGTGGTATGGGCCTCGCAAAACATCGATCCCAAGGAGATCAATCCTGAACTGACGACTTCGGAGCCCTACGTGATGGGCTCGCATGCGACCTGTTCAGGCGCCTGGGCGAGCGGTCCGGAAGACTACGCCCCCACGGAATATCAGTGGGGCTATAACCGCATGATGACCGTGGAAGGCTTGTTCGGCGCCGGCGACGCCATCGGCGGCTCGGCGCACAAATTCTCCTCGGGATCGTTCACCGAGGGCCGAATCGCCGGCAAAGCTGCGGTCCGGTACGTCAATGAAATT
>JBKPIZ010000285.1:0-2309 GCA_046730495.1 Pseudomonadota bacterium | reverse complement strand
AATCGGCAGGTCGACCCGAGCAGTCTCAGCACTGCGGTCACGACGGGGTAAATCTCTTCGTCATCCGAACCGACGGGATGGGATGGGGCCGCAGATGTCCGCTTTGGGTCAAAAGCAGACATGGGATTGCCGCTCATTGATGTCCGCTTTACCCCCAAAAGCGGACATCGTTCACGACGGCGGGAATGTCCGCTGTGTGCCACAAGATGGGGTAGTCGGCCGGCGGCTTGTGGATAGCTGCAAGATTTTTGGGTGCTGCGCTTCAGGCTGATGGTGAAACGGGGTCACCGTTGTACGGGCCCCAAGCATCAGAAGGAGAAGCGCAGCATGGACCATTTTGCTGGACTAGATGTCTCGGTCAAGGACACGAGCATCTGCATTGTGGATGACACGGGCAGGATCACGCGGGAAGTGAAGGTGGCGAGCGAGCCTGACGCTTTGCTGGCCGTTCTGATGAACGCCTCACGCCGCTTCAAGCGGATCGGACTGGAAGCTGGACCGTTGTCGCAGTGGCTGTTCAGTGCTCTTGCAGAAGCGGGCTTGCCGGTAATCTGTGTTGAGACGCGGCACATGCGAGCGGTGCTGAAGGCACAAATCAACAAGACCGATCGCAACGATGCCCGCGGCATTGCGCAGATGATGCGGGTCGGGCTTTATCGGCCGGTGCATGTAAAGACACTCCGTAGTCAGAAGCTGCGGATGCTGCTGACCCACCGCAAGCTTCTGCAATCGAAAGCCATTGCTATTGAGAATGACCTGCGTGCCACCTTACGCAACTTCGGTCTCAAGGTCGGCATGGTCGGGACGGCTAAATTTGAAGCACGCATCAAGGAGCTGGTCGAGAACCTTCCAGACTTAACCGTGCTGGTCGAACCGCTGCTCGTTGTCCGGCGGGCACTTCGCGAGCAGATTGACGTCATGCATCGACGCCTATTGGCCATTGTCCGCAATGATGAGGTGTGTCGGCGCCTGATGACGGTGCCCGGTGTCGGGCCGGTGGTGGCGCTCACCTATCGCGCGACCGTCGATGTGCCAGCTCGCTTCCGCAAGTCCAAGTCAGTTGGAGCGGTGTTCGGATTGACGTGCTCCAGGGATCAATCCGGTGAAAGAGATCGCCCGGGCGCCATATCGCGCTGCGGTGACGAGATGATGCGGGCAATGCTCTACGAGGCCGCCCAAGCCATGCTGTTACGTTCGGCAAAATGGTCGTGGCTCAAGGCCTGGGCGATGCAGATTGCCAGACGGCGCGGGATGAAAAGAGCGATTGTCGCGCTGGCGCGACGGCTAGCTGTAATCATGCACCGCATATGGGCTAATGGCACTGAGTTCCGCTGGACCAGGGAAGCCGCAGTGGCATGAGAGCGACCTAGAACCAATCACGACAAGAGGAAACTCGAGACTCCACCACGCGGTGGAATGGTGTCCCTCGCGGGACGACGGATGCGGTGAGTTCGCGAGTCCGCTTGGACCTGTCGACGGCAAGGCCGCCCTAAAGATTGTTCCACCTCGTTCTCGGATCCCATGATGGAAGGGCCCATGTGCCGATTCCGTAGAGAAGCACGAGCCCGCGAGCGACGTCGCCACTGTGGTGGTGGATAGTCTGAAAGCGCTTGATCCCAACCGGCCGATTAGAGAAGCGGACTCATGCACTGCAGCAAAACGATCGGCGATCTAAGCCAGATGCTGACGAATTTTCGCTAAGAGTTCGCGTGGGCTGTAAGGCTTTGGCACATAGTCATCACAGCCAGCCGCCCGCGCGATCTTCTCTTCTCCGTTGAGTGCATAGGAGGTGACCGCGATGATCGGGATCGATCGCAGGGCGGGATCGGCTTTTATCCGGCGCGTTGCGGTGTAGCCGTCCATGATCGGTAGCTGAATATCCATCAGGATCAGGTCGGGACGCTGTTTCGCTATAGCTGCGAGCGCCTCTTCACCGTTCTCGGCCTCGGTGATCTCATAGTCGGTGAGCGCAAGCATATCGCGGATAATCCGGCGGCTATCCGGTTGGTCCTCGACCACCAGAATACGCTTGCTCATTGTGCCCCCATTGCGGCCTCCACCTGCCGCTCGACGATGACGGGAAGCCTGAATGCAAAGGTCGAGCCTTGGCCGAGTTGCGACTCGACCCAGATCTTGCCGCCGTGCATCTCGACGATGCGCTTGGATATGGCGAGCCCTAATCCGGTGCCGCCCTTCTTGCGTGTGATGGCATTGTCGGCTTGTTGGAACTCCTGAAACAGCTTGGCCTGATCGGCAGCGGAAATGCCGGGGCCGGTGTCCCGAACCGATACATGGAATGAGCCGTTATT